>CANGEZ010000044.1 GCA_947452875.1 Chitinophagaceae bacterium | reverse complement strand
GGAAGAAATTTCGAAGGTTTTTAAATTATGTGCATAATCAATTTCAGTATAATGTTTGCCCTTACGAACATTTAAACTCATTCCAATTGAATGTAGGATAAAATCAAAACCACCACCAAAATGCTCCATAGATTTGGTGATTAAATTTTCAACATCATCGCCATTGCTCACGTCACAAGCAATTACAGGTGCATTTATTTTTTCTGCCAACTTATTGATTTCGCCCATACGCATCGCAACAGGTGCATTGGTCAATACAATTTGAGCTCCTTCTTCATGACATTTAATTGCCGTAATCCAAGCAATTGATTTTTCGTCAAGCGCTCCAAAAATGATACCTTTTTTTCCTTTCAATAAATTGTTAGCCATAATGTAATTTTTCTTTGGTAATAAATGAGTTGTAAAATTAAATGTTATTGGGGAAATAGAAAATAAATGATGGATAGGATGGATAAGCTGGATAGGATGGATGCTGGATACTGGATGCTGGATACTGGATTAATTCAACATCATCTCCCTTGCATTCTCTAATGCAGCTGCAGTGGGCTTTTCGCCGCTTAACATTTTGGCGATGGTAGTAATTCTTTCGTCTTGATTAAGCACTCTTACGCCCGTTGCAATTTTATCACCCACAATTTCTTTATAAACAAAATAATGCGTTGTCGCTCTGGCTGCAATTTGAGCCTGATGGGTAATTGCAATCAGCTGATGAGCTTGAGACAATTCTTTCATGATAATACCTACTTGCTTGGCGGCCTCGCCACTGATACCGGTATCAATTTCATCAAATATTAACGTAGGCAATGATAATTTTTTGGCAACAAGCGATTTTATACTAAGCATCAAACGACTTAATTCTCCTCCACTGGCCACTTTACCAAGCGGTTCGAATTTATTGCTCTTGTTGGCATCAAATAAAAAGTCGATGTTGTCAGTTCCGTAGACATTTAAAGCAGATGGAGATAATTGCACTTTGATTCTAGCGTTGGGCATTCCCACTTGTGAAAGCAATTGATTTACATTTTTTGTAAACGCGTCAATTTGCTTCGATCTGTTTTTAGAAATCAATGAAGCTGTTTTTATACAATCATCATAAATTTCTTTTTCCTGAATTTCCAACTTCGCAATTGATGAAGATATATCATCGTAACCATCCAGTTTGTTTTGCAAACCTTGCATCAACTGAAGCAATTGTTCGGTTGTAGTCAACCCATGCTTCTTCAATAATTTATAACCTGCAGAAAGTCTGTCATTGATTACTGCAATTCTTTCTCCATCATATTTCACATTGCCTTCAATGCGCTCTAATTCATCAGCGATATCTTGAAGTTCAATTAATGAACTATTTAATCTTTGCGATAAAACAGAAATTTCAGGATGAAAATCATTCAACGTTTTTAATTTATTATTCAACGACTTGAGTTGATTGACAATTGGCTGATCTGTTTGCGTTAATAGGCCATATACAGCAGACAATTGCATTTTAATGCTTTCTGCATTGTTTAATAATTTCAACTCTGCATCAATCAATTCCAGTTCATTTTCTTTCAGTGCCAATTCTTCAAGTTCGGTGAAAAGAAATTTATTGTAATCCAATTCTTTATTAGCAGTTTCCTGAGCTGCTTTCAAATCGTGGAGTTGATGCTTTACAGTTGTGTAATTTTCAAATTGCTGTTTAAGCTTTGCGAGATGAGATTTGTTTTCTGCCAATGCATCTAATACTTCTCTTTGAAAATTTTCAGAATTTATTTCGAGCGTATCAAACTGCTGGTGTAAGTCCACCAAATGAATTCCAAGTTGTTTTACTTGTGACAGATTTACAGGCGTATCATTGATAAAACTTCTTGATTTGCCATTGGCATTTATTTCTCTTCTGATGACTATTTCATTTTCGTAATCAAGATCATTCTCTGTAAAAAATAATTTCAGCGATTCGGTTTCGTGCAATTTAAATGACCCTTCTATCACACATTTTTTTTGTGTGTCTTGAAGGACACTACTATCAGCTCTTTGTCCTAAAATGAGATTTAAAGCTCCCATCAAAATACTTTTACCGGCTCCTGTTTCACCGGTGATGATATTCAAACCGGATTCAAATTGAATGTCCAGTTCATTGATGATGGCGTAGTTTTGTATGTGGAGTTTTGAAATCATTTTAGGAAGGCAATTTACAGAAAACTAATTAGCAAGCCACCGGAAAAATATCTGAAAATGGAAGTATTTTTCTTGTGTGAGTATAACCACGAAGCTGGATAGGCTTCTTAGCAATGTCTCCTGTAAGGGACGTTGCGTAAGATTGATAAAATGGATAAAGCTTGATAGGCTGGATAAACTAGATACGCTGGATATGCTGGATACGCTGGATATGCTGGATACGCTGGATATGCAGAGTGAAAATAAAAAAAGCTACCTTAAAAGATAGCTTTGTAAATATGGTAAATCAGAATTTTATTTCACTTCAACTGCATCACTCAAATCAGCATCAGCCAAAATTCTACCACAGTTTTCGCAAACCATGATTTTTTTGCGCAATTTGATTTCACTTTGTTTTTGAGGAGGAATAGCGTGGAAGCAACCACCGCAACTGTCTCTTTCAACTGGCACAACAGCCAAGCCATTATGATAGTTGTTACGAATACGATCATAACTAGCTAGTAAACGTGCATCGGCATGACTTCTTGCTTCAGCAGCTGCTTTGTTATAATGTGTTTCTTCTTTTTCAGTTTCGCTGATAATTTTTTCCAACTCACCTTTTTTCCCGGCTAGGTTGGTTTCTTTTGTAGCCACTGCTTTCTTCGCCAAATCTAATTGACGTGCTTTATCTGAAATTTCTTCAGTAGCATCTTTAATGTGTTTTTCGCAAAGCTTTTCTTCGAGTTGTTGCATTTCAATTTCTTTATTGATAGCTTCAAACTCTCGATTGTTTTTTACATTCTCGCTTTGTTTTTCATATTTGGTAATCAAAGCCAATGCTTGTTTGATTCCTTCTTTTTTCTGTTCGATAAATTCTTGAATACCGTTGATTTCTTCTTCAATGCGTGTTTGACGTGCATGAAGACCTTCGATTTCATCTTCAAGATCTTTTACTTCAATCGGCAATTCGCCTTTTAGAATTTGAATCTCATCCAGCTTACTGTCAATTTTTTGTAAGCGAACTAGTGAAGACAATTTTTCTTCTACTGAGAATTCTTTTACTGCAGCCATATTATGATTTGTTTTTTCTTAAGAATGCAACATCCAATCTTTGCTTTTTTATCATGTTATTACTCATTTACAAAATAATGAACAGGATTGGAATTGACCTTAGTTTTAAGGACGGCAAAGGTAGGGAAATTTTGCCTTAAAATATCATAAATCAGGTCAATTGTATATTGTTCACTTTCGAAATGGCCAATATCTGCCAAAATGATCTTTCCATCTGCATCAAAAAACTCATGGTATTTTACATCAGATGTTACGTAAATATCTGCTCCTGCCGCAATTGCTGCATGGGTTAAAAAACTTCCCGCACCGCCACAAATGGCAATTTTTTTTATGGTCTTCCTGGTGAAACTTGTATGTTTTATACATTTTTGACCAAAAGCTTCACTGAGGAATTTTAAAAAATCAACAACATCCATTTCATTTGGCAATTCCCCTATCATTCCCGAGCCAATTTCCTGATAAACATTTGATAACGAGCTGATTTCATAAGCCACTTCCTCGTAGGGATGGACAGATTTCATGGCTGATAGCACTTGATGTCGAAGCCATTTCGGATATATTACCTCAATTTTCTGCTCATTTCCTTTGTGCCTGATACCCATTTCTCCTGAAAATGGATTTGCCCCTTCCTCAGGTTTAAAACTTCCGATTCCTTCAGATACAAAACTGCATTCACTGTAATTTCCAATTTGTCCTGCGCCAGCTTCAAACAAAGCTTTTTCAACCATTTCTGAATGAGAAGTCGGTGAAAAAAGCTGCAATTTTTCTAAAAAACCATTTTTGGGTTGAAGAATTGAACGATTGACCAACCCTAATTGGTCTGCGATTTTGCCATTTACTCCAGAAATAATATTGTCCAAATTAGTATGACAAGCATAAATAGCAATGTCATTTTTTATCGCTTTGATTACTGCCCTTTCCACATAACTGTTGCCGCTGAATTTCTTAAGCCCTTTGAAAACGACAGGATGATGGGCGATGATTAAATTGCAATTTTGACGAATCGCTTCTTCTAAAATTTCTTCTGTAACATCCAAACAAACCAGCGCTCCTTTACATTCCCAGTTTTTATTTCCGGTAATCAATCCGGCATTGTCGTAATCTTCTTGTAAAGCTAGTGGCGCTTTTTTTTCTAGTAAAGATGTAATGAATGAAATGGTCATAATGAATATGATATTTTTTTAGTCGTAATGCCTCAATTAAATTGCGTGATAAACAAAAATAAGATATGTCTACCACCCAACAATTATACGAAAGCTACAAAATCAAAATGCAGCAGATTGCAGATGTAAAATATGCAGCTGCTGTATTGCAATGGGACCAGGAAACATATCTTCCTGTGAAAGGAAATGATGCCAGAGGTCGACAATTGGCCACCTTAACAGAAATCGCGCATCAAATGTTTACAGATGCCTCAACAGAAAAACTAATTATTGAGCTCGAATCAAAAGAAGATCTAACAGATCAACAACATAGAAACATCGAATTGAGCGCCTATGATTTTAATAAAAGCAAAAAATTACCTTCTTCATTTGTAAGAAAAAGTTCAGAAGTCATCAACAAAAGCTTTCACGCTTGGATTGCCGCAAGAAAAGAAAATAATTTTAAAATTTTTGAAAATCCATTGCAAGATGTAATCGACATTAAAAAACAAGAAGCGGATTTACTAGGTTATGAAGCCCATCCATACGATGCTTTGATGAATGAATACGATAGAGGCCTTACTGTAAAAGAAACAGATCGTTTATTTGCTGAGCTTAGTCCTGCAATAACGGAGATCTTAAATACTATCAAAAATTTCCCACAACCAAACAATAGTTTTCTTCATCGTCATTTTGACAAAACAAAGCAATGGGATTTGGGTTTACATTTATTAAAATCGATGCATTTTGATTTTGAAGCCGGCAGACAGGATATCAGCGAACATCCATTTACCACCAACTTCAGCAGTAAAGATGTAAGGGTAACAACCAGAATTGATGAAAATGATTTGGCCAATATGGTTTGGAGTTGCATACATGAAGGTGGTCATGCACTTTACGAGCAAGGTTTGCCCGATGATCAATACGGATTACCATTGGGAGAATATTGCAGTTTGAGTATTCATGAAAGCCAAAGCAGACTTTGGGAAAATTGTATAGGCAGAAGTAAATCATACTGGCAATACCATTATCCAAAATTGCAAGAATATTTTCCGGAACAATTGAAGACCCTTTCACTAGATCAATTTTATTGTGGCACTAATAAAGTAATTCCTTCGTTAATTAGAACTGAAGCGGATGAGCTTACTTATCATTTCCATGTGATGATTAGGTATGAAATAGAAAAAATGCTGATTGAAGGAAGTCTTGTTGCAAAAGATATTCCTGCTGTATGGAATGAAATGTACAAACAAAAACTTGGTATCAATGTACCTGATGATAACAGAGGCTGTTTGCAAGATGTACATTGGAGTCATGGGAGTTTTGGCTATTTTGCTACATATAGTATAGGCAGTTTATATGCTGCTCAGCTTTGGTCGACCGTAAAAAAATCGATTCCAGATATAGATACCACTATATTAAATGGAAGTACTTTACCAGTTTTCAATTGGTTACAAAAAAACATATTTCCTTACGGTCGATATTTCGATGCGTCGGGTTTATGTAAAAAGGCAACAGGGGAAATTTTGAACCCAGGGTATTTTATTGACTATGCAAAAGGAAAATTTTACGATATTTATAAATAAAATCATTTATAAGATGACCTCAGTTTTATCAAAATCAAGATTAATTATAGCTATTTCTATATTATTTATCATAGTTTTCTCTTCTTGTAAAAAAACGCAGGAAGTATATGTGGCAAATGTTTTTGAGCAATATTTCGATCAAAATATATTAAACAAACCCTTTAATGTTAATTATGCCAAAGATCGTGGCAGTGAAATTACTTCGCAATTTGCTGGTGATACTTTTATGTTGTTTAAGAATACCTATTATGATGGGCCCATGACCGCAAAAATAAATGGAGCTACCTATACCGGAACCTGGAGCAGCAATTCCGATTATGGCAAATTGGTTATTAATATTACCCAACCCTCAACACCGGCTCCATTGATTTTCTTAAACAGAGACTGGCGTTTTACCGAAAAAGCTTTGCCTATTATGAAGCTTGCGCCATGGGGAAGTACCGACTCTACCAATTTGTATATGGAACGTCTTTAATATTTTTTTAGCCCCTCACACAATTTTTTTGCTTTTTTGGTGTTTATATGTTAGGTCGGCTTATCCCCGACTTATTCATAAAAACAAAAGTCCAACCCTATGTTACTATCAAAATTGGCGAAAGCCGGTTTCGTGTCTGTACTATGTATTTTATTAAGCATAAACAGCTACGCACAACCCACAGCAAACTTCACTGCAAACACTACTGCAGGATGCGCCCCATTAGTTGTACATTTTACTGATTTATCAACTGGAAACCCAACTTCATGGAGCTGGAATTTTGGCAATTCAAACCCAACTGTTGTTACCGGGCAAAACCCTAGTTGGAGCTTTTTCAATCCTGGGCAGTATACAGTTACATTAACGGTTACTAATGCTAGTGGTAGCAACACTGTAACAATGACGCAATACATTACTGTATATGCAAAACCAACCATAAATTTTTCTGCGACACCAAACGCAGGATGCCCTCCGCTTAATGCGGTGTTTACCAATTTAAGTACTGCAGGAAGTGGTACTATTGCTAGTTTGCAGTGGGGCTTTGGAGATGGAGGATCAAGCACATCACCGACACCTTCTCATATTTACAATAATACAGGCAGTTATAATATTTCTTTAATGGTAACCAACTCTTTTGGTTGCCGTGCTGCACTAACCATAGATTCTTTAATAAACATTACAACAAAACCAAATGCTGCTTTTACAATAGGATCAACAGCCAATTGCGGTGCGCCATTAAATGTTAGTTTCACGAACCAATCAACAGGAACGGGTACACTAACTTATTTATGGGATTTTGGAGATGGAACACCAAGATCAACATTAGAAAACCCAAGTCATACATACATGACAACAGGTGTTTTCTCGCCACAATTAATAGTCTATAATCAAAGTGGATGTTCTGATACGATAACAATTCCCAATTCAATCAACATTGCCAATAACCTTACGATGTTTACAGCACCTACAACAGTTTGTGCAAATAGCAACGTAAGTATTACAAACAGTACTACACCGGCTCCAGTAAACACCATCTGGTCATTTGGAGATGGAACTACATCAACAGATTTCAGCCCAGTAAAAACATACGCCACGCCAGGAACTTATGAGATTAAGATGATTAACAACTATGGTGTTTGTATGGATTCCATGGTTAGAACCATTACTGTTTTAGAAGAGCCTGTAGCTAATTTTGGAGTAACATCTCCAAGGTCATCTTGCATGGCACCCTTTACAGTTCATTTTTCAGATTCAAGCACAAATGCTTTGAGTTATTCATGGAATTTTGGTGATAATACACCATTGTCTACATCACAAAATCCGACTCATACATACACCAGACAAGGAAGTTATACAGTTACTTTAACCATTACATCAGCAAATGGCTGTACCTCTACTAAAACAATGAGCAATTATGTAGTTATTCTGTTGCCTGTTATATCTGTGAATCAATTGCCTCAAAGCGGATGTGCTCCGTTTGAATGGACATTCGTTCACACCGTATATGGGGGTGATTCTATTGTGAGTTATCAATGGAATTTTGGAGATGGATCAACTTCTACACTTCAAAGTCCTACGCATGTTTTTGATTCAGGTGCATATACCATTACATTAATAGTTACTACATCAGAAGGATGCACAGATACTGTAACTTATGTAAATGGTATCAGAGCTGGAGTAAGACCTACTGCCGCTTTTACAGCATCACCAAGAATTACTTGCGCTCAGATTCCTGTTGCATTCACCGATCAATCTACACCAATTGGTGCATTAACACAATGGCATTGGGATTTTGGAGATGGCGCAGTTTCTACCTCACAAAATCCTCAACATGTATTTACTGATACCGGGTATTTCGATATTGAATTTATTGCTTACAATAATGGTTGCTCAGACACGCTTGTGCTTCAAAACTATGTATACATCAATCCTCCGATTGCAAAATTCAAAATTTTATCAACCTGTACAAACAGACGAAGAAAAGAATTTATCGATAGTTCTATAGGTGCTGATACTTGGTACTGGACTTTTGGAGACGGACATACTTCGACCTCACAGAATCCTGTACATGATTATGACAGTTCAGGTATCTATACAGTTTCCTTAACTGTACATAATAACCTAACTGGTTGTGATTATACAAAAACAATGACCACAAAAGTTATCCTTTCGAATCTCATGTTTACTGCAAACGATACAGTTTTGTGTAGAGGAGAATCCTTAACCATTACAGCTATAAACATGATTTCAAGTTTATACCCAAATATTAAATGGCAGATAGGTGGCATCTCTTCGCCTGGAGGACCTGCAAGTTCAAACAACCCGTTCCTACCAATTATTAATGCGCCAGGCATTTATACCGTTTCACTTTATACATTAGATGGCAATGGATGTAGAGATACCTTAATAAGACCCAATTATATCACAGTCAATGGCCCAACTGCTAATTTCAGATCTGTTTCAAACACAAGTATTTGCTCATCTGCAACTGTATGTTTCAGCGACAGTTCTACAACAGATGGCAGAAATCCTTTATCACAATGGATCTGGAGTTTTGACAATGGCCCTTCAGACACCACAACTTCAAGAAATATTTGCCACACATATAACACCGGAGGTGTTTTCAACATCAAATTGACGGTGGTAGATAGCAGCGGTTGTCGCAATTCATTTACAAGACCAGGATTAGTGACTGTATATCATCCTTCAGCTTCATTCAATACATTTGATACCATAAGCTGTCCGCAACACGCAGTTACATTCAACAACACTTCTACAGGTTCTGGATTGACTTATGTGTGGAATTTTGGTGATGGTCCAACAACTTCTACCGCAACAAATCCAACTCATATTTACCCAAGAAGTGGTCTATACACAGTTACCTTAATCGCATACGATAATCATGGTTGTTCTGATACTGCAGTAATGACGAATGTTGTACACATCGTAACACCACAAGCGAATTTTACCATGAGTGATACTTTGGCTTTATGTCCACCATTGGTTGTGAATTTCACGAATACTTCAGTTAACTACTTAACATACAGCTGGAATTTTGGTACTACTGGTGGAACATCTTCATTATTAAGTCCGTCATTTACTTACACAGTTGCAGACACCTTCCATGTAGCATTAACTGTTACCGGACCAGGTGGTTGTGTTTCTGTAAAAATAAAAAATATTGTTGTAAAAGGACCTAGAGGTAGGTTCACTTACGGCGGACTTTCAGGTTGTGTTCCATCAACAGTGAACTTCACTGCAACTACCAGAGATGCGGCCAACTTTGTATGGGATTACAGAGATGGAGTGATTCTAGACACTACTACATCTACATCTTCACATACTTATACTCAGCCAGGTGCTTATGTGCCACAACTTATCCTTAGCGATTCTGCAGGTTGTGTGGTACCATTAACAGGAACGGATACCATCAGAATTTACGATATCATTTCAAGATTCAATTTCAATACGCCAACATTGTGTAATAATGGAACTGTGTTATTCAATAACACCACAACTGCTGCAGATGTGATTGCAGGATACACTTGGAATTTTGGAGACAGTAGTACGCCATCTACATCAGCAAGCCCATCGCATACTTATAGTGGACAAGGATTGTATTATCCACAACTGATAGCTACTTCATTACACGGATGTAGAGATACCTTGAGAAGCACAATACCAGTAAAAGTAGTTTCATCACCACAAGCAGCAATGCAGCAATCAGCTAATGGTTGTGTAAACTTAACAGTTAACTTCCAAGGCTTACTAACGGTGCAGGACACCTCATCTGTTACATGGAATTGGGATTTGGGAAATAGTGTTCATTCAACATTAATGACCCCACCAAGTCAGATATACAATGTGGCCGGCAACTTTCCGATAACGCTATTAGTTACTAATAGTTCGGGTTGTAAAGACACTGTAAGATCAGTAGTAGAAGCCTATGCTATTCCAACAATTGATGCAGGAATCGATACGATGATTTGTAAAGGCAGAGGCGCTACATTGCAAGCAACTGGTGGAATTACATATGTGTGGACACCTTCAACAGGATTGAGTTGCACAAACTGTGCTAGTCCGGTTGCCAATCCAGCAAATCCTGTTCAATACTTTGTTACAGGAACATCAATTCATGGATGTATAAACAGAGATTCTATAAAAGTTTCAGTGAAATACCCATTTGCCATGACAGCAAGTAGAAAGGATTCACTTTGTATGGGCAGTTCTTTGAGAATATCAGCTAATGGTGCTTATACATATGTTTGGTCTCCTTCAACAGGGTTAGACAATCCTACCTCTGCTAGTCCAATGGCATCGCCATCAACTACAACTACATATCAAGTAATCGGTACTGATGATAAAGGTTGTTTTAAAGACACGGCTCTTGTTCCTGTTATTGTTTTTGATATTCCGAGAGTAGAAGCTGGTGCCGACAGAACGATAAATGTTGGCCAGTCGATTGACCTTATTCCTCAGGTATCCGCTGACGTTATTGATGCCAGATGGTCACCTACAGGAAGCATATTCAGAGACATTTTCCCGGGAGTAACTGTGAAGCCAAATGCAACGACCACATACACTGTTTTAGTAACTAACAGAGGAGGTTGTACGGCATCAGATCAACTAACTGTGAATGTACTTTGTAACGGAGCTAATATGTTTATTCCAAATACATTCTCTCCAAATGGTGATGGTATGAATGACCTTTTCTACCCAAGAGGAAGTGGTATTTTCACCATCAAGAGCATTAAAATATTCTCACGTTGGGGTGAAATCATTTTCGAGAAAAACAACTTCAACGCCAATGACGCCAGCAAAGCCTGGGACGGCACATTCAAAGGAAAAAAATTAAATTCAGATGTGTTTGTGTACATGGTTGAAGTGGTGTGCGACAACAATGAGAAGCTTGTATTCAAAGGCAATGTGGCCTTGATAAAATAATAATAAACTCGTTTTTATGAATAGATAAGACAGGGCTCAAAGTCTTTTGAGCCCTGCTTTTCGACCTTTTAAAAACAAAAAAAATAAATAAAAAAGATGACTGTTAATTTCAAATAAAAGAACATCAAATTCGTTTAATAATTACCGTAACCTAATAACATCCGAACCCATGAAACAAACAAACACCTGTCTATTAATCGCCTTTGC
>CANGEZ010000043.1 GCA_947452875.1 Chitinophagaceae bacterium | reverse complement strand
GTACTAATACGTTTATGCTTTCTGTTTTGAGTACATCTAATAAGTACTCTTCCATCTCTGGAAGCATTACTGGTGTTGAGTTCTAGTTGAAATGTGATGTTCATGTTACACTTTGTTTTTAAAATGAGACCCAATGAGTGTAACAATACTGAAACAAAGAAGTAAAAATGTAAACCCTTAAATGCAGAAACCCTTGATTATACTACATAAAAAAAGACCTTACATTTCTGTAAAGTCTTTTCGTGAACTGGCTGGGACTCGAACCCAGGACCCATACATTAAAAGTGTATTGCTCTACCAACTGAGCTACCAATTCTCCTTGTCCATTTTTAAATGGAGTGCAAAAATAAGACAATTCACTATTCCATTCAAATTTTTTAAAAAGAAATCTTATTTATTATTCACAAATAATCAATATTTCTTTTCTAATAGCACTTATACTCACTTATTTTTGTGCATAATTATTATATGAACGATTTTTTCAAAGATAAAGTGGTGGCTATTACTGGTGGAAGTGATGGAATTGGCCGAGCCTTGATAGAACTATTATTACCTACTGGAGCAAAAATTGCTACTTGCGCAAGAAATCAAGATAAATTATATGATTTGCAAGTTGCCAATCCAGGTAAAGCGCTGCATTGTATTGTTGCTGATGTGAGCAGTTACAACGACTGTAAATTATTTATCGAATCCACTATAAAACAATTCGGACATATAGATATCCTTATCAACAATGCAGGCATTTCAATGCGATCATTACTTATTGACGCCGAAGTAGAAGTCATCAAAAAAGTAATGGAAATTAATTTCTTCGGCACCATGTATTGTACAAAACTTGCCTTAAACTCAATAATAGAAAGAAAAGGTACAATCGTTGGTGTATCTTCAATCGCAGGATACCGAGGGCTTCCGGGAAGAAGTGGTTATTCTGCAAGCAAATTTGCTTTAAATGGTTGGCTCGAAGCAGTAAGAACTGAATTGCTTGATGACGGCGTCAATGTAATGTGGGTTTGTCCAAGTTTCACAAAAAGCAATATCAGAAATGCAGCCCTCAATGAAAAAGCAGAAGCACAAGGTGAAAGTCCTTTAGATGAAAGCAGCTTGATGACTGCCGAAACATGCGCTTCACATATTTTAAATGCCATCGAAAAAAGAAAACGAACTTTAATATTAACAGCTAGAGGTAAACAAACAGTTTGGTTGAATAAACTTTTCCCTTCTTGGGCAGATAAATTGACAAGAAATTTTTTTTATAAGAATGGAAAGTTGGTGAAGTGAAACCTGGATACTTGATACTGGATGCTGGATACTGGATACTGGATATTGGATACTGGATATTGGATAACAAAACTCCATAGGAGTGACACTATTATATGCCGTTACTAACACTCATAACTGATATTGGAGAAAAAGACTTTCTCACTGGTGCTATCAAAGGGCAGTTGCTTCGTTATGAACAGAATTTAAATATCATAGACATCACCCACTCTCTTTCAGCTTTCAATTATCCTCAAGCTGCTTATGTTTGTAGAAATGCTATTAAAAATTTTCCAACAGGAACTTTTCATTTGATTCTAGTAAATATTTTTGATGAGAAACCTGACTACATGATTTTAGCCGAACATAATGGACATTTTATTGGCTGCGCGGATAATGGACTACTAACTATGATCCTAGAAGAAATGCCACAAAAAGCTGTAGGGCTAAGACTTGATCCTCAAATTCAAAAAAGCACTTTATTCTTGACCAATGTTTTTGCCAAAGCGATGCACGAATTGCATAATGGAAAAACAATCGAAGAAGTTGGCGACCCCAATATAAATATCAAAGAAAAAAAAGCATTACAACCTATGTTCGGTGACGACTGGATTGAAGGACAAATCATCTTTATCGACAATTTTGAAAATGTTATCGTCAACATCAACAAAGTTCAATTCGAAGAAAACAGAAAAGGCAGAAATTTCTCTATCATTTTCAAAAGAGATGAAGTGATTGAAAAATTAAGCAATGCTTATTCTGACGTTCCCGAAGGTGAGAAGCTTGCTTTTTTCAATTCAGCCGGTTATCTCGAAATTGCCATTAACAAAGGAAATGCAGCAGGCTTGTTTGGCTTACAAGGTTATTCTGAAAAACAATATTTAAGCAACAGATTATTTTATCAAACCGTAAAAGTTCACTTTCAATAAAAATTAAAAATGAAAAATTTATTACTATTATTTTTTGTGTTTGTATCCGTACAAACTAATGCGCAAGTAAAAATGCCGGCCCTCTCTCCTATGCAAACCTTTTCTCAGGATTTTGGAATGGGAAATATTGAAGTCAAATATTGCCGCCCTAGTGCAAGAGGCAGAAAAGTATTTGGCGATTTACTACCTTATGGGGAATTATGGAGAACAGGTGCCAACGCTGCTACTACAATTAAATTTACAGATCAGGTAACCATCAATGACAAAACACTGGACACCGGAACTTATGCCATTTATACGATACCTGGCGAAAAAAAATGGACTTTCATTTTAAACAAAGGCATTACCAATTGGGGCGCCAATGAATATAAAGAAGCTGATGATGTTTTAAGATTCAGCACAGACAATGTTAAACTGAAAGTGCCTAAAGAAACTTTCACCATGCAAATTGCAAACATTACAACTCAATCATGCGAACTGCATATCATGTGGGAAGAATCATCAATTGTTATTCCAATAAAAACAGATGTAAAACCAAAATTGAAAACCCAAATTGAAGCGGCTTTACTAACAGATAAAAAACCTTATTATCAGGCTGCTCAATATTATAATGATTATGAAAAAGATCTTACAAAAGCTTTGATATATTCCAAAAAAGCAGTTGAAGATAAACCTGAAGCATATTGGATCTGGCTTTACCAAGCAAAAATCCAGCAAAAAATGGGAGATAAAACCGGAGCTTTGGAAAGTTCAAAAAAATCAATTGAAGCAGCTAAAAAAGAAAAAGCTGATGATTATATAAGATTGAATGAGGAGTTCCAAAAGACGTTGTAATTAAAAATTCAAAATTTGACTAGACATAAAAAAAGCCAACTTAATAATTAAAGTTGGCCTTTTTTATGAAATCCTTATTTCGATTATGCTCTTTGTTTAACCGCTGATTTTGCAGGTGCTTTCTTTTTTACTTTCTTCAAAGCCGCTTCGATAGCCTTACTTAAATCTTCGTATGTAGCTTTTTTTACCAATTCACCATTTACAAAAAACGTAGGAACATCCTTTACGCCTCTGTCGATGCCTTCTTTCAAATCTCCCTGAACTTGCCAACCATAAGTGGCATTTACTAAATCATCTAGAAATTTCTTACTTCTTACACCCGCTTCTTTGGAATGCAATTTCAATGATGTTGTGCCCAGGTTTCTTCTGTTTGCAAAAAGGATATTATGCATTTCCCAAAATTTCCCTTCTTGTGCAGTAGCTACTGCAGCTTCACCAGCTTTCAAACTTCTTTGATGAATTTTGGTTAAAGGAAAATGACGGAAATTAAATCTTATTCTACCATCATATTCTTCTAATAATTGCTTTACGATTTCATTTGCTTTTGCACAAATTTCACTTTCATATTCTCCAAATTCTTCAAGTGTCACTTCTGCTTTGGGATTTCCTACAAACACATCTCTCGGTTCAATAATTTCAACCACTTCTTTTTTAAATGCCATTTTCTATTCTGTTTTATTTATTTTAATAAAAGCTAAACAAGATGATTATACTTTTGTTTAACTATGAGCTAGTTTTTTTCGAATCGGCTGAAGATAGTATTTTTTGTACTGTTTTTATAGCAACAATTTTAAATTTTACAAACAATTTACTAAGCGACTGATTTTTAGCGTATTAGATTGTTTTAAAAAAATGTTATAAAATTTCTGCTACTTGTTTTTTAAGCTGATCGTTTCTAAATACGACCAATCCGTCAAATACGTCCACTACCACCGGCAACTCCTTATTTATATCTCCGGCTAGTATTCTTTTACTTAACTTGTTGATGATTTGTTTCTGAATTAATCGTTTCAATGGCCTAGCTCCAAATTGAGGGTCAAAACCATTATCTGCCAAATAATCCAAAGCATAATCGCTGAACTCCAGTTTGATGCCATTTTCTGCAACCAGCTTTTTCAATTGATTGAGCTGAATGCCAATAATTGACTTGATATCTGATTTCATCAGCGGTTGAAACATGATGACCTCGTCAATTCTATTTAAGAATTCTGGTCTAATGGTTTGTTTCAGTAAATTCATTACTTCAATTTTGGTGCTATCTACTACTTCGTCTTTGTTCTTTTCAGTTACTTTTTCAAAATTCTCCTGTATAATCTGACTGCCCATATTGCTGGTCATGATAATAATGGTGTTTTTAAAGTTCACCATCCTGCCCTTGTTGTCGGTCAATCTTCCATCATCCAAAACTTGTAGCAATACATTAAATACATCCGGATGTGCTTTTTCAATTTCATCTAATAACACCACTGAATATGGTTTTCTTCTCACTGCTTCCGTTAATTGTCCGCCTTCATCATAACCCACGTATCCTGGAGGCGCACCCACCAATCTGCTAACAGTATGTTTTTCTTGATATTCACTCATGTCGATTCTGGTCATCATCGCATCATCATCAAAAAGATAATCAGCCAATGCTTTTGCCAATTCGGTTTTACCAACACCTGTAGTTCCTAAAAATATGAACGAACCAATCGGCCTTTTAGCATCTTGTAATCCGGCTCTGCTTCTTCTGATGGCATCTGAAACGGCTTCGATTGCTTCTTCTTGTCCAACAACTCTTTTATGCAACTCGGCTTCTAGATTCAACAATTTAATCTTATCACTTTGCATCATTTTAGAAACAGGAATTCCGGTTGACTTGGCTACACTTTCAGCAATATCATCGGCATCCACTTCTTCTTTCAATAATCTTTTTTCCGACAATTCATCTAATTGAATCGTCCAGGTATGAATCAATGTTTCCTGTTCTTTTATTTTTCCGTAACGGATTTCTGCAACTTTCCCGTAATCACCATTTCTTTCAGCTTGGTCGGCTTCTTGTTTTAATTGTTCAATTGACGCTTTGCCATTTTGTATTTTTTCGACAATTTCTTTTTCCTGTTTCCATTTCGACATGTAAGTATCTCTTTCCACCGAAAGGTTCGCGATCTCTGTGTTCAGCTCCTTCAATTTCTTTGCATCATTTTCTCTTTTAATGGCTTCTCTTTCAATTTCCAATTGACGAATTTGTCTCTCGAGTTTATCCAATTCTTCAGGCATCGAATTCATTTCCAGTCTGAGTTTTGCTGCGCTTTCATCAATCAAATCAATGGCTTTATCAGGAAGGAAACGATCATTAATATATCGATGAGATAATTCTACAGCAGCGATGATGGCTTCATCTTTTATTCTCACGTGATGATAAGTTTCATATCTGTCTTTCAAACCACGAAGTATTGAAATGGCATCTTCTACATTCGGCTCGTCAATCATTACTTTTTGAAATCTTCTTTCCAGAGCCTTGTCCTTTTCAAAATATTTCTGGTATTCATTTAAAGTGGTTGCACCAACGGCTCTGAGTTCGCCTCTTGCCAATGCTGGCTTTAAAATATTGGCAGCGTCCATAGCTCCGTCACCACCACCGGCACCAACAAGTGTATGAATTTCATCTATAAATAAAATGATATCACCATCGCTGCCGGCGACTTCTTTTACAACCGATTTCAAACGCTCTTCAAACTCACCTTTATATTTTGCACCGGCAATTAATTGTCCCATGTCGAGTGCATAAATAATTTTAGATTTTAAATTTTCAGGTACATCCCCATTTACAATTCGCATTGCCAAACCTTCTGCAATGGCCGTTTTACCAACACCCGGCTCTCCTACCAAAATCGGATTGTTTTTTGTTCTTCTACTTAAAATGTGTAATGTCCTTCTGATTTCTTCATCACGTCCAATAACAGGATCCAATTTCCCAGCTCTTGCCATTTCAATTAAATTCTTGGCATATTTATTCAAAGCATTGAATGTGTTTTCCTGAGTTTGAGAATTTACAGTAGCACCTTTTCTTAATTCTTTAATTGCTGCAATCAATCCTTTTTCAGTAAGACCTGCATCTTTCAACAAATTAGCAACGGCATCATTTCCCATGACCATCGCCAGTAAAATATGTTCGGGTGTTACAAATTCATCACCAAAAGTTTTCAGTACAGAGCCCGCTTTCAACAACATTGAATTGGCGTCTCTGCCCAAATTTTGTGCAGGCTCAGCAGTAGTTACCGGCAGTTTAGCGATTTTGTCATTGAGTTTGTTTTCAAGTAAATTGATAACAACATTATTTTTTTTGAGCAAATAAGAAATGGGAGAATCTTCCATTTGCAACAATGCTTTTAAAATATGTTCCGTCTCTATATTTGGATGTTTTTGATTGAAAGCCAGTTGTTGAGCTTGTTGAATCGCCTCTGATGCTTTAATCGTGAAGTTGTTCAGATTCATAATGGTTATTATTGGTTATACAATTGACATTTCAAATACCAATCCAATTATGATTTTGATGCAATTATGGCATACCTAAATCATTTTAATGACTTTCTTGCATAATAAAATCAAGAAGAATGAAATTTTATCATACTTCAATAAATATTGTAGTTTAAATCTGGTTGGTTAATGATGGAAAATAGCCGTGATACTAAAACTTATCATAGCTTTGAGCAACTTTATTAAACCGCTTTATTTTTTATGTACAAAATCTGTTTTATTCCAATTTCCTTATTAATTTGTTTATCGACATTTGGCCAAATGAAAGAAAAGAAAATAAAAGGAATGTATATTCAGTGGGGATATAATGTAGAATGGTATACCAAAAGTAATATTCATTTTAGATTAAACAATGGCAGTGATTTCATTTTGCATAAAGTAACAGCAAGCGACAAACCCAATTTTGATGCGATTTATAAAAACCCAGATCAAATTTCCATTCCTCAATATAATTATAGAATCGGTTTTTATTTGAATCATAAACAAACGAAATCAATAGAGCTCAATTTTGATCATGCTAAATACGTAGTTGATGATTTTCAAACTGCTCATGTAACGGGAACGATTAATGGCAAGCCTGTTGATGGAGATAGTATTTTAAACCCATCTACATTCTTGCATCTAGAACATACTGATGGTGCAAACTGGCTTCATGTTAATTATGTACAACAAAAAACAATCAAAAGCAGTTATGACCAAAGCCAACCAAGAATAAACCTTATTGGAAAAATCGGTGCCGGCATCAATATTCCAAGAACAGATTTTACTTGGGAAGGAGACAGACTAAACAATCAATTTCACATCGCTGGTTACAATGCCAGTGTTGAAGCTGGTATTAGATATTATTTTTCTAAAAGATTCTTTTTGGAAGGAACAGGAAAAACCGGATATGTAAGATATTTAAATGCTTTGGCAAATACCAACACTTTTAAAAATAGTAGAGTCAATCATGGTTTTGGTTATTTTGAAATGATTGCTTTAATTGGTTATGATATTCGATTTAAATAATTGTTTTAATCATCAGTATGTACGAAAACAAAAAACAAAAATTGGCTTCTAAAAAAGTTTTTAGAGTCAGAATATTGAAAAATGTTGTTATTGCTTTTTTTGTGATGGTAATTAGTTTGTTTGTTGGTATTATTGGCTATAAAGCCACTGTACCCGAATTCGATTGGTATGATAGTCTTTTAAATGCCTCTATGATATTAAGTGGGATGGGACCTGTAATTGATGCAGGCATAATCTTGAGCAAATCCGCAAAGGTATTTGCTTCTTTTTATGCGCTATTTAGTGGCATTACATTTCTTTCTACTTTCGGTATTATCATTGCGCCCGCGTTACATCGCTTCTTTCACAAACTTCATATGGATGAAGAAGAATATTAATTTTTCTTCTCTTAAATTTCAATGAACAAAGAAAAAAATACTCAAATCATCAAATCTATTGCCACTCAACTTGGTTTTGATTTTTGTGGCATTGCACGTGCTCAACAATTAGATGATGATGCCAAAAGATTGGAAACTTGGTTAAACAAAGGCATGAATGGCACAATGGAGTATATGGCAAACCATTTCGACATGAGAGTAAACCCTACCCTACTTGTTCCTGGCGCTAAATCTGTTATTACTTTATTATTCAACTATAACACTGACGAAAAACAAACAGGCGAATTCAAAATATCGAAATATGCTTACGGAGAAGATTATCATGATGTGATCAGGAAAAAACTTCATGAATTCTTATATTTAATTAAAGAGAAAATCGGTACAATAAATGGCCGCGGCTTTGTAGACAGCGCACCTGTGCTCGAACGTTCATGGGCACAACGTTCCGGGTTGGGCTGGATTGGAAAAAACGGAAACCTCATCAATAAAAAACAAGGCTCATTCTTTTTCATAGCTTCTCTAATCGTTGATCTCGAATTAAATTACGATAACGCATACACGAAAGATTACTGTGGAACCTGCACAAGCTGCATTGATCATTGTCCTACTGAAGCCATATTGCCTGATAAAGTAATTGACGGAAGTAAATGCATCTCTTATTTCACCATTGAATTGAAAGACGCGTTGATTCCTGATAAGATGAAAGGCCAATTCGAAAACTGGTTATTTGGCTGCGATGTATGCCAGGATGTTTGTCCATGGAATCGATTCTCAAAAATCAATCAGGAAGAGAAATTCAAGCCAATACCTGAAATCATTAATTTTAATGCTAAAGATTGGGAAGAATTGACAGAAGAAAAATTTAAAATTATTTTCAACAACTCTCCAATCAAAAGAACAAAATTCAGCGGTATCAAAAGAAATCTTCAATTTATCAAAAAGTAAAATCATGATTGAATCTATTGAGAAATTGAGTAACATCGCTCACAAACCATCAAGAAAAATAATCGGGCTAATGAGCGGCACTTCGTTAGATGGCTTGGATATTGCCTTATGTGAAGTTTTTGGAAATGGCCAATCAACTAAAATAAACCTACTACAATTTGAAACCATCGTTTACGATAATGAATTCAGAGATGAAATAAAAACGATCTTCTCCAAAAAAAATATTGATCTGGAAAAGCTATGCTTGTTGAATGAATGGATTGGAAAAGTACATGCGGAAATGATTAATGCAAAGCTTTCAGAATGGAAAATCAATAACTACGAAATCGATTTGATTGCCAGTCATGGTCAAACCATTTATCATGCCCCTGAAAGTCTTCATCAAAATAAAACTTACGGAAACGGCACTTTGCAAATCGGCGATGGAGATCAAATTGCTGTAAATACAGGCATCATCACCATCAGCGATTTCAGACAAAAACATATCGCAGCCGGCGGCGAAGGTGCACCATTAGCGGCTTACGGAGATTTCCTTTTGTACGCACAAGAAAACAAATCAATAATATTGCTGAATATTGGAGGCATTTCAAATCTAACTTACATTCCTTCAAATAGCAGTTTTGAAAATGTAGTTTGCACTGATATTGGACCTGGAAATAAATTGATGGACGTTTGGATCAACAAGCATTTTCCTGAACAACAATTTGACAAAGATGCCGAATTCGCAAATACAGGCGATGTACATTCAACATTACTTGTCAGTTTAAAATCGCATCCGTTTTTTAAAATATCTTTTCCAAAAACTACAGGACCGGAATTATTTAATCTTGAATTCATTGAAAACTGCATTCAAGAAAGTGAAGTTGAAGAAATTTCGTCTGCCGATGTGATGGCAACTCTAAACAAATTTACTGTTGATATCATCTGTCATGCTATTCTTCATTTCATTTCGGGTAACCAAGACTGTGAGATATTAATAAGTGGCGGAGGTGCAAATAACCCTTTGCTTCTTAAAGGGATTGCTGATTACTTCCCATCAAATCATGTTGCCAAATTACCTGATTCAGATGCGAAAGAAGCTATATTGTTTGCAGTATTGGCAAATGAAACCATTGCAGGAGATAAAAAGACTTTTGGTAACGGCAGCGCTAAAACGCCAAATGTAAGTATGGGGAAGATTTGTTTGCCGGAATAAAAATGTTCAATTAGTTTAATTCGTTCAATAAGTTCAAAATGTTGGCAGAACCTTTTGAACAATTGAAACCTTTTGAACTTTATTGAACCTTAAAAACCTACTCCCACTTAAATACCTTCACTGCTATTCCATATACCACAACACCCCAAATAATCAAAATCAAAATTTCCGTCTTCACTTGCCATAAAGTTTGGCCTTCAAATGCCACATTTCTTAAAGCGGTATTTAGATGAGTCAAAGGCATAGCTCTTGAAATCGGTTGCAGCCACTTAGGAAAACTGTCTATTGAAAAGAAAGTTCCACCTAATAAAAACTGAGGCAATGTAATCAGATTTGCGAACGGAGGTATTGTGCTATCATTTTTTGCTATACCACTTACGATAAAACCAAATCCCATAAAAACGAGCAATCCAAAAAAACTCAACACCATCATGTCAAAAAATGTCTGAAAACCATGTATCAGCGTAAATCCAAAAAAGAAATAGCCTGCAGAAATAATTACAACAGCCGTTATTAATTGAAATATTACCCTACTCAAGCCTTCGCCTAAAATGATAAAAGTTCTGTTGATGGGTGTGGCAAAAAAACGTTTTAATACCAAAGTATTTCTCAAATTGAAAAACATAAAAGCCACACCAAAAACTCCTGCACTTAGTAACGAAAATCCAAGTTGGCCAGGTAAGATAAAGTCTATGGTTTTATATTCTCTTACGGTTTCTATATCTGTTTGCGGATTGAAATTAAAATCGGCATAACTCTGACGATTTTTATACATCTTGTTACTGATGTTATTTACAGTGTTTTCAAGCATTGATTTCAATTGAGGCCACTTGTCATTGCTTGAAGTGGTGCTTTTTAAAACCAAAGAATATGGATTTGCTGCCGACTCATTATTTTTAGTAATTAGGATGACTCCAACCAATCTTCCTTTATTCAAATCTGATCTCATTTCTTGTTCAGTATCATAATGCATAATTTTGAACATGTCCATTGATACGATAGACTTGTATATGATGTTTGATGTGTCAGAATTTTTATCAATTACTATTTTGAAAGACTGCATAGATCCACCTCCTCCAATAAATCCAAAAACCAAAATAAATATGAAAGGAAAAATAAAACTAAATATCATGGCCGACGGGCTTCTGGTAATGGCTCTGAGGCTGCCTTTTGTAATCGCCCACATGGCTCTAAACTGACTGTATTTCATTGGAAAAAATTTCGGTGTAAAGCTAAGATAGTTTTTGTTTAAAATGCACTGTAGGTTTAAGAGGTTCAAAAGGTTCAATTTGTTCAAAAGGTTGCTTCCAATTGAACTTTTTGAAACCGTCCAATCCAGCAATCTCCTTTTAATACGCAACGTCCCTTTCAGGAGACATTGCTTAGAAGTACGGTTAACAAATCAAGAATCACTAATCCATAATCTAGCCTATCTAGCCTATCAAATTTATCCAGCTTATCCAACTTATCCAGCCTATCCAGCTTATCTAGCCTATCCATCTTATCCATCAACTTCCTACCTTTACGCCCCCAACCAATACAATGAAAAAAATCTATTTACTACTCGGCAGCAATATGGGTGATTCTTT
>CANGEZ010000042.1 GCA_947452875.1 Chitinophagaceae bacterium | reverse complement strand
GGCGCAGCATGGAGAAAAGCGATTTACAGAAGAAATGGACAAATCAATATCAGAGATATGGCGATGGGCGTAAGAAAAATTTTGGAATTCCCATACATAGATAAAGATAGAGTTGCCGTTTGGGGATGGAGTGGCGGCGGTTCATCTACCTTGCATTTGATGTTTCAGTTTCCAGATTTATTTAAAACGGGAGTGGCTATTGCACCGGTTTCAAATCTTTTGTATTACGACAACATTTATACAGAAAGATACATGGGATTACCTGAAGAAAACATGCAAGATTATATAAAAGGCTCAGCTATCAATTATGCCAAAGGATTGAAAGGAAATTTATTATTAATACATGGTAGCGGTGATGATAATGTTCATTACAGTAATGCAGAAGCTTTGTTGAATGAGTTGGTGAAATACAATAAGCAATTTCAATTCATGGAATATCCCAATAGGTCACATAGCATCAGTGAGGGTGAGGGTACACAAAGGCATTTGTCTAATTTGTATACGAATTATATTAGGACGTATTGTATGCCCGGAGGGAAGTAGTGGGATGTCACAAAGGCGCTAAGGCACAAAGTTTCACAAATGGTTTTCACGCAAGGCTCGCAAGGGAGCAAAGTCGCGAGTTTTTGGAACAACAAACAAAAAACACCAAACCACAAACACCAAACACCAAACGATTTTATCTAACCACCCCCGGATATTCCTTCAGCGCTACCTCCAAACAATCCATAGCTTGGTTGATGGCATCAACGCTGAGTACATAAGCCAATCTCACTTCGTTTTTTCCAAGACCAGGTGTGCTGTAAAATCCGGTGGCAGGTGCCAACATTAAAGTTGCACCATTATGAGAGAATGATTCTAGCAGCCATTGGCAGAATTTATCAGAATCGTCTATGGGTAACCGTGCCATAGCATAAAAAGCTCCGCCTGGATTAGGACAGAATACGCCTTCAATGGCGTTTAGTCTTTTTACAATGGTGTCTCTTCTTAATTTATATTCAGCTTTGGTGGTATCAAAATAATCATCAGGTAAGTCTACGGCAGCTTCTCCTAATATTTGTGCATAATAAGGTGGACTTAATCTCGCTTGAGCAAATTTCATAGCAGCGTCATGTACTTCTTTATTTTTGGTAACAAAAGCACCAATTCTACCTCCGCAGGCACTATAACGCTTGCTGATGGTATCCATAAGAATGACATTGTTTTCAGCACCTTTTAATTGCATAGCACTGGTATGAGTTCCTTCATAACAGAATTCTCTATAGGCTTCATCTGCAAATAAAAACAGGTTATGCTTGATCACAATTTCTTTAAGCGTTTCCATTTCTGCAGCACTATATAAATATCCTGTTGGATTGTTAGGGTTGCAAACAACAATAGCTTTTGTTTTTGGTGTAATGGCTTTTTCGAAATCTTCGATAGGAGGTAATGCAAACCCGGATTCAATACTACTGCGTATAGGCACTACAGTTACATCCGATTGAATAGCGAATCCATTATAGTTGGCATAAAAAGGTTCTGGAACAATCACTTCATCGCCCGCATCCATACAGGCCATAAATCCAAAAAGAATAGCTTCACTACCACCTGTAGTGATGATGATTTCATGATAGTTGACATCTATATTGTTTTTTGCATAATATGCAACCAGTTTTTTACGGTAACTTTCATTGCCTCCACTATGACTATATTCTAGAACTTTGAAATCTGCATTTCTTACAGCATCCAAACACACTTTTGGTGTTTCAATATCCGGCTGGCCGATATTTAAATGAAATACTTTGATTCCTTTTTTCTTGGCTGCCTCTGCGAAAGGAACCAGTTTTCTGATTGGAGATGAAGGCATTTCATGCCCGCGTTTGCTTATTGATAACATGGCGCAAAGATACAAGTCAAATTGAATTCAGGAATTTCAATTTCTTGCTTTTTTTTAAACGAAAAATGGTAGCATTATTCCTCGAAATAGTTGATACCATGTTCTTTAAGAAAAGCTTTGATGGTGCTTACATGAATGCATTGACCGAGATGAATAAAAGGGTAGTCAGATATTTTTTTGATCTTATTATTGATATTGATTTCCTTTTCTTCAAGGTCAAAACCTAGGTGCAGATGTTTGGTACTATATTGCATACCGCAGATGATGCCATTTTCATCGAAGAGCGGACCTCCACTTTGGCCTCTTAATCCTGGCGTACTCATTTCAATTCCATAAATACCATTTTGCTGATCTCCCAAGAATCTGGTCACCATACCTTCAATTGGAAATCTAGGTGAGAGGTTGTTCCCAGTTTGGGTCCATTCAATTTCATCAGTATTTTGGTTGAATTTGAAATTATTGAATTCAGGAAAAGGAAAGCCCAAACGGCAAAGGAATTTTCCTTGTTTTAGCTGGGTATCATCTTTAACAAATTTCGCACATTGATTGTATTTCAACTGTTCAAATCCATTGAATTTGATAACTGCAAGATCAAGATGAGGATGAACGGTAATGGTGAAACTATCCATTTTGTCGACACAATCAACAAAGTTAGTTTTTAGTTCAGCAGTGATGTTTTCGTTGTAATTGTATTTCTGTTCTAGAGTAACAATATTTTCAGCATTAGCATCTGTTTTGCTGAGGTTGTTTTTTTCAGTAACAAATGCTTTGTGTTTTGAATTGATTTGATCAGCCGCAATGATCATTTCAGCTACGTGCTTGCAAGTTACGGCATAACCTTCCATGTTGATGAAGAAGATAGTAGCAGACCCCGGTGTAATTTTATTGCTGTTGTAATTTCTAACAATGCTGTGAATGGGTCTTGTGAATTCGGAGACTATTTCTATAGCTTTTGAAAACATAATTAGCGGATTAAATAAATAAAAGCCCCGCAATAGCAGGGCTTTTAAAGAGAAATATAGTTATAAATTATGGTTTTACTATAGTGGCAGCTTTCTTTGCAGGAGCTTTCTTAGCAGGAGCTACTTTAGCAGGAGCTACTTTAGAAGAAGTTGCAGTTGTTTTAGCAGGAACCACTTTGTCTACTACAGGAGCTGATTCAGCAACTGGAGTTGCCGCTGGAGTTGCCGCTGCAGCTGCATCTTCGTTTTTAATTACTTCACCTTTGATAGTGATGCTTTTCATGTCATCGCAACCAGCGAACTTAACGGTAAGGTGTTTTTCAAACATTCCGATGTTTTTTGCATTGTAAGTTGCTTTGATGTAACCTGATTTTCCTGGCGCAATTTTATCTTTTGTGTAATCACTGATAGTACAACCGCAAGTAGGGTTGGCTTGTTCAATCAACAAATCTTCAGTTCCGATGTTGGTTACATCGAAAATAGCAGGAGTTGGGTTGTCTTGCTTGATTTTGCCCAAATCGATAGTTTCAGTTTTGATTTTAGCAACATCATCAGATTTTTTCTGAGCGAAGATTCCAGTGGTTAATGTTAATGCAACGATTGAGAATAGTAATTTTTTCATTTTTTATGTTTTTGTTTGTTAATTGTGTGATTTTATTATTTAATCTTTTAAGTCGTTTACAGTTGAATTAGAAGGGGCGCTTGCAGAAGGTGTTTTCCAAACTTCCCCTTTTATGGTGATTAGTTTTGTTTGATTGTCGTTGTAGGTTATGGTTATGTTTTTTGTAAAAACGCCTTCGGAAGCAGCATTGTAACCTACTTTAATGATGCTTTTTCCGTTTGCGGGTATGTCTTTGTCTTTTTCCCATTCAGGAGTAGTACATCCACAACTGGCCTGAACATTTACCAGTTTCATTGCTGATTTACCGGTATTTATGATTTCGAAATTATGATGAACGGGTTTTCCCTGAGGGATTTTGCCGAAATCAAAACTTTCTTCTATTATTTTAAGAGAACTATCAGGTAATGAAACAGGTTTTATCTCATTACCATTATTTTGAGCATAAATGAAAGTACCTGTAAGGCACAAAATTAGTACAAAAAATAATTTTTTTATCATCCGACTTTCAAAATAGAGGGATAAAGATACAAAAAGCTTTTTGTGAAAGATAATTTTTACAGCCATTTGTATTTTTTTAACAAAAATTAAAAATTTCATTTTTGACGAATTAATAAAAATCCGGGTTGAATTAGTTTGTCTGTTAGAAATTATTCATGATAAACACACTGAAAACATTATTTTTGGCACTTGTTATCAAATCCATACAAAACAGGGTGTAAATTTTTATTTTTTCCTTGTTTTTGCCAATAAAAACGTTGGGCAAGTCGATTTGATGTAATGATTTTTTGGTATTCAATAACCATGTTTTATGCAAACAAATAGCAATGACATCAACGAGCAAGACCAGCTCAGCTTTGACAACTTCAGAAATGAAATTTTAAATGATTACAAAATTTGTTGTGAAAGCAGGGAAACAAGTTTGCTTGGCAGAAGAGAAGTACTTACCGGAAAAGCTAAGTTTGGAATTTTTGGTGATGGTAAAGAAGTAGCGCAGGTAGCTATGGCCAAATTTTTTAAACCTGGAGATTTTCGTTCTGGTTACTATCGTGATCAGACTTTCATGTTTTCAGCAGGGTTGAGCAATCCTGAACATTTTTTCTCTCAGTTATATGCTGATACTGAAATTAAACATGATATATCTAGCGCAGGCAGACAAATGAACGCTCATTTTGCCACAAAACTTGTAAATGAAAATGGGGATTGGCTGGAGTTGTCAAAATTAAAAAATGTTTCCAGTGATATTGCGCCTACAGCAGGTCAAATGGTAAGAGCCTTAGGATTGGCTTTTGCCTCAAAAGTTTTCAGGAATGTTGAAGAGTTACATACGATGCACCAGCTGAGTGACAAAGGCAATGAAATTTGTTTTTGTACTATCGGTGATGCTTCAACTAGTGAAGGACATTTCTGGGAAACGATGAATGCTGCAGGTGTGTTACAAGTTCCATTGGCAGTTTTTGTATGGGATGATGGGTATGGCATTTCTGTTCCTAAAAAATATCAAACAACAAAATCATCTATTTCAGAATCACTTTCTGGTTTACAGCAAACAGAAGGCACAAATGGTATAGACATTTATAAATTAAAAGGATGGGATTATGCAGGCATGTGTGAAGTACTTGAAACGGCCATCCGAAAAATTAGAGAAACCCATACACCAGCATTATTTCATATTGAAGAGTTAACCCAGCCTCAAGGGCACTCCACTTCGGGTAGCCATGAACGTTATAAAACACCTGAGAGACTTGCATGGGAGAAAGAATGGGATGGTGTTGCCCAGTTTCGCCAATGGATCATCGAAAATTCTTTAGCCGATGATGCGGAATTGTTGGAAATAGAAAATGAAGCCGAAAAGCATGTTAAACATTGCCGAAATCAAGCTTGGACTAAATACCACCATCCACTTAAGAAACTTGTAGAAGAGGGCATTGCTCAATTAGAAAAAGTAAATCATATTCATCAAGCAATTGCTGATATCATTTCAGAATTAAAGTCGCATCGTGAACCTATGCGTAGGGATATTATGAAAGCTATCTATCAGGCTTTGCATATTTTAAATGATGTATCAGATGACGATGTAAACGGGTTAAAAAATTACTACCAAAGTACAAAGCAAATTGGCGAACAATTATACGACACCTACTTGTATAACGATGGTCCAAAATCGGCAATGAAAGTAAAGGTAACACCTGCTGAATATGCTTCAGATGCTCCTGTACTTAATGGCTATGAAATTTTGAATAATTATTTTGATCAACTGTTTGCGGCCAATCCAAAGGTGGCAGCATTTGGTGAAGATCTTGGTAGCATTGGTGATGTCAATCAGGGCTTTAGCGGCTTGCAGGAGAAATATGGTGAACAGCGTATATTCGACACCGGTATTAGAGAGTTGACCATTATGGGTCAGGGCATTGGAATGGCATTAAGAGGTTTACGCCCCATTGCTGAAATACAATATCTTGATTATTTACTTTATGGATTACAACCATTGAGTGATGATGTATCGACTGTACATTACAGAACAGCTGGTCAGCAAAGTTGCCCACTAATTGTACGTACAAGAGGCCACAGGCTTGAGGGCATTTGGCATAGTGGTTCTCCAATGGGGATGATTATTAATGCACTTAGGGGAATGTATGTATGTGTACCACGCAATATGACTCAAGCTGCAGGTATGTACAATACGCTATTGCAAAGTAATGATCCCGGACTTGTTATTGAATGTTTAAATGGTTATCGATTGAAAGAAACATTGCCATCTAATCTATTGAATTATACGGTTCCATTGGGTGTTCCGGAGATTATTAAAGAAGGAGAGGATATCACTATTGTGAGTTATGGTTCAACACTTAGGATTGTTCAGGAGGCTGCGGAAAGGTTAACTGCAACTGGCATTTCATGTGAAATTGTAGACGTTCAAACCTTATTGCCTTTTGACATCAACCACAATATTGCAGACTCATTGAAAAAAACTAACAGAATATTATTTGTGGATGAAGATGTGCCTGGTGGTGCTGCAGCTTACATCTATAATAAAGTTATGGAAGAACAAAACGGTTATCGATTGTTAGACGTTGCACCAAGAACATTAACTGGAAAAGCACATCGCCCAAGTTATGGTAGTGATGGAGATTATTTTTCAAAGCCTAACAGCGAAGATGTGATGAGAGTAGTGAAAGAAATGATGGCGGAATAATTTTTCTAAATGAATATCAATAAAAAAACCATCGTTTTAACGGTGGTTTTTTTTATTCAATTTGTGAATTCGTGGTTATTCAAAATAAAATCATTTCAAATTATGATAAACTTTTTGAACGTCATCATCCTGTTCTAATTTATCTACCATTTTCAATACTTCCTGAGCTTCTTCTTCACCCAATTCTACTGTGGTAGTAGGAATTCGTGTAAGCTCAGCCGTTATCACTTCAATTCCTTTTTCTTCCAAAGCTTTACTCATGTTACCGAATTCGTTGAAGGCAGTTCTGATGATGATATTTCCTTCAGCATCTTCACCGATTTCTTCTAATCCAAAATCGATTAATTCCAGTTCAAGATCGTCGACATTTAATCCTGCATTTTTTACTTTAAATTCTCCCATTCTGTTGAATGTGAATGCCACGCTGCCACTGGTTCCTAAAGCGCCATTCCCTTTTGTGAAATGCATTCTTACATTGGCTACTGTTCTGGTTGAATTATCAGTAGCTGTTTCTACCATAACTGCCACACCATGAGGAGCATATCCTTCATAAACGATTTCTTCATAATTGGAAGTGTCTTTACCCATTGCCCTTTTTATAGCGGCTTCCACTCTGTCTTTTGGCATGTTACAAGCTTTTGCATTAATGTAACATCTTCTGAGTGCAGGATTGTTGTCGGGGTCAGGTCCACTACTTTTTACAGCAATGGCTATCTCTTTTCCAATACGGGTAAAGTTTTTCGCCATTTTGTCCCAACGAGCAAACATGGCACTTTTTCTAACTTCAAATATTCTTCCCATGATATATTGTTTTTTAATGCGGGAAGCAAATGTACGGAATAGATTTTTTTTGCTCAATCTTCTGGAATGATTTTCTCTGTTTTATGAGCATTATCTTCGCAAAATGGAAAAAATATACAGTCACGAACAACTTTTTACTTTCACTAAAGCCATTTTTCAGAAAATGGGTTGTTCTGAATCTGCTGCCGAAATCGCCACAAACTCATTGTTAATCGCTGATTTAAGTGGTGTTGATAGTCATGGTGTGGCTAGGCTGACAGGTTACGTAAGACTCTGGGAAGTCAACAGAATAAATACAAAGCCAGACATTAAAATCATTCACGAAACACCAAGTACGGGTGTGGTGGATGGAGATAGTGGGCTAGGACTAGTAGTAGCGCCTTTCGCTATGCAAGCGGCTATTAATAAGGCAAAAGCTGTTGGAAGTGGATGGATCAGTGTTCAAAACAGCAATCATTTTGGAATAGCCGGTCAATATGCAATGATGGCGTTGGAAGAAGACATGATTGGCATTGCGATGACGAATGCCTCGGCTCTTGTGGCGCCTACTTTTTCAAAAGAAAGGATGTTGGGTACCAATCCCATTGCAGTGGCTGTGCCCGCTGGAAGTGAACCTCCTTTCGTGGCAGATTTTGCTACAACCACAGCAGCCAATGGTAAATTGGAAATTTTACAAAGAAAGAATCAACTTGTTCCGGATGGTTGGGTTCAAAACAGCGATGGCGGCAATAGTAATGATGCCCATGAATTGAAAAAAGGTGGAGCATTGTTGCCTTTGGGAAGTGATAGAGAACATAGCAGTCATAAAGGATATATGCTGGGTTCAATTGTTGATATTTTTTCCGGCGTGCTAAGCGGTGCGAATTTTGGTCCTTGGGTGCCGCCGTTTCCTGCTTACGTGCCTATGCCAGAAAACCAACCTGGAAAGGGAATTGGTCATTTTTTTGGTGCGATGAGAATTGATGCTTTCCGAACTGCTGAAGCTTTCAAATCAGATATGGATCTTTGGATTCAAAGATTCAGAAATGCAAAGCCTGCAGATGGTTTTGAAAAAGTAATTGTGCCTGGAGATCCCGAAAGAGAAATGGAAGCGGATAGAAGAAAAAATGGTATTCCATTATTGGAAGAAGTTGTAACGGAATTAGAAAACCTAGGAAAGCGATTTGAAATTGAATTGTGATGTTGAAATTTATTTTAACTAAATAATTGATTTACATACTAAAGTGAAGATGCCCGGCGTTATATACACGGTTTTTCATAGGATATTGGATTAATACGGGCTGCGATTTCTATCATGGCCCTTTTTTTATTTAGCCCCCCTCAATCCCCCCAAAAGGTGGAAGTTGATTGTGTTATGTTGATAAGCCACGAATGCACGAATTGATTATTGTTTGGTGTTTGGTGTTTGTTTGACCATTATGCATACTTCTTAGAGATAATCGCCACTTTCTTATTCCTTATTTTTACTTTCTTATTATTTATTTTCTTTCACGCAAGGCTCGCAAGGGAGCAAAGACGCTATTTTTCACCACACTCGAAGAAACAAAAAAACACCAAAGAATGGATGAGGTTTTAATACATGAGAAAATGAAAATTTGATTTCCTAAATCCAACTTTTACCCCGAGGCATCGGGGCAGGCTATTGGATGTTTTACATTCAATATTTTACATTTTCTTCTTAGCCATAATACCACGAAGCTTTTTATGGTTTCCAGTATCCAGCATTTCATTTAATTTATTGATTTACATAATAAAACGAGCAAGCCCATCGTTATAGAAATGGTTTTTCATAGGATATTGGATTAATACGGGCTGCGATTTCTATCATGGCCCTTTTTTTATTTAGCCCCCCTCAATCCCCCCAAAAGGGGGAAGTTGATTGTGTTATGTTGATAAGCCACGAATGCACGAATTGTTTATCGTTTGGTGTTTGGCGTTTGTTGTTGGTTTGACCGAATTGCTAATTTTATGGAGTTATTCGCCACTTTCTTATTCCTTATTTTTTCTTTCTTATTATTTATTTTCTTTCACGCAAGGCTCGCAAGGGAGCAAAGACACGAGATTTTTTGCCACGAAAACTGGAATGCACAAAGTGACATGATTTTTTTTAAAATTCCGAAATTGAAACCTTCCCCCTTTGGGGGACCGAGGGGGCTTCCACTTTCTTATTCCTTATTTCTTTTCGCCACAAAGACACGAAGGCACAAAGTAATACTTAGCCGTTTGTATTATCTAGAATCAAGCATCTATTATCTAGTTTCCAGTTAATTCTCATTTAATTAATTGATTTACATACTAAAGTGAAGATACCCAGCGTTATATACACGGTTTTTCATAGGATATTGGATTAATACGGGCTGCGATTTCTATCATGGCCCTTTTTTTATTTTGGTTAACCACGAATTCACGAATTGATTATTGTTTGGTGTTAGTTTGACCGGTATGCTAATTTTTAAATCGAATCGCCACTTTCTTATTCCTTATTTTTACTTTTTTATTATTTATTTGTTTTTGCCACGAAAACACAAAGTCACAAATTGATAAGAGTACTTATTGTAATATCCAGCATTCTGCATAAAAAAACTCCCCAAATTGAGGAGTTTATAGTAGTTGTTTTCAAAAATTGAAATGTAAATAGGCAACAGTATCAATAAAACGGTTCTGGTTTTGTTGGTCTTTACAAAATCATCATCGCATCTCCATAACTGAAGAAACGATATTTATCTTTAATCGCTTTTTTGTAAGCTTCCATCATCAAATCATAACCTGAAAACGCACATGCCATAATCAATAAGCTTGTTTTTGGCAAATGGAAATTAGTTACCAGTGCATCTGCAATATTGAAATTATATGGCGGATGGATGAAATGATTGGTCCAACCTTCTGATGGTTTTAATAATTTTTGTGCGGTGTATGAAGATTCCATAGCTCTCATGGTTGTGGTACCAATTGAACAAATTCTGCGGTTACCTTCTTTGGCTTTGTTTACAATCGCACAAGCTGTTTCATCAACTTTATAATATTCAGCATCCATTTTGTGTTTGCTCAAATCTTCTACTTCGATAGGTCTGAATGTACCCAAACCTGTATGTAAGGTTACTTCAGCAAAACGAACGCCTTGAATTTCCAGTCTTTTAATCAATTCCTTACTGAAATGCATACCCGCAGTTGGAGCCGCAACAGCGCCTTCATGTTTTGCGTACACAGTTTGATATCTTTCTTTATCTTCTTCTTCAGGTTTGCGTTTGATGTATTTTGGCAAAGGTGTTTCTCCTAAAAATTCAAGCATGTTTCTAAATTCTTCTTCGGTGCTGTCCCAAAGGAAACGAATGGTACGTCCACGACTGGTAGTGTTATCAATGACTTCTGCTACCAGTTCATCATTTTCACCGAAATATAATTTGTTGCCGACTCTGATTTTACGTGCAGGATCTACAATTACATCCCAAAGTTTATTGGCTTTGTTTAATTCTCTTAAAAGGAAAACTTCGATTTTAGCACCGGTTTTTTCTTTTCTGCCATACATTCTTGCAGGGAATACTTTTGTGTTGTTAACTACAAATACATCTTTGTCGTCGAAGTACTCCATGATGTCTGAAAAATGGCGGTCTTCAATTTGTCCGGTAGCACGGTGTATAACCATCAATTTGCTTTCTTCTCTTTTTTTAGTGGGATTTTGTGCGATGAGATTGAGCGGTAAATCAAATCTGAACTGTGATAATTTCATGTGACTTTGTTTTTTTCACATGCCGCAAGGCTGCTAGAGCGCTAAGTTAATACAAACCTCTCCATCTGGGAAAGGTACATATCATGTTACGGCATGATTTTGAAATGCAAATGTAGTTGATTTTTTTGTTGTGTGGAAGCAAAATTTGGGAAGTTTTTACCGCAGCGCCGGGGAGATGGGAGAGGTTGACGCAGAGGGTGGTTGGTGTAGTGTAAAATGTTGAATGTAAAATGTAAAAGTGAGATTTTTGAAAAGAAATTGACAGAGTCTAATCTAAATACCTTTTGTGCCTTCGGGTATTTGTGGCATATAATCATGATATTATTTTAATCAAATACATTCAAAAAGTTATATTCGTGTTGGTTTCATTAAAAAAAATCAAAAACACATCATGAAAAAAATAATAATAATGGTTGTATTCGCTTTTGTAATGAGCATTTCATACAATTACGCACAAGTGGCTCAATTCAATAATGAAAATACAACTTCAAGTAAAACCAATCCTTTACAAGG
>CANGEZ010000041.1 GCA_947452875.1 Chitinophagaceae bacterium | reverse complement strand
CTGTGATCGTAGCTCAAAGCCAAATACATCATGGGTTTGATCACCACTTGGCCATTTACCGCCATTGGACGATCAACAATATTGTGCATGCCTAAAATAGCGCTTTGAGGAATATTGATAATTGGCGTACTCATCATAGAACCGAAGATACCGCCATTGGTGATGGTAAATGTACCTCCACTCATTTCTTCAACGGTGAGTTTATTATTTTTCGCTTTAGTGGCTAGTTCAACAACTGTAGCTTCAATCTCAGCCATACTTAAACTTTCTGCATTTCTGATAACCGGCACCACTAAGCCTTTTGGGGCACTAACGGCAATGGATACATCGCAATAATCATGATAAATAATGCTTTCTCCATCTATATATGCATTCACAGCAGGAAACTTCTGCAACGCATAACAACAAGCTTTGGTAAAGAAACTCATGAAGCCCAAATTAACTCCATGCTGCTCTTTAAATTTATCCTTGTATTTTTTTCTAATTTCCATAATCGGCCCCATATCCACTTCATTGAAAGTAGTGAGCATGGCCGTAGTATTCTTCGCTTCCACCAATCTTCTGCTGATGGTTTTACGAAGGTTGCTCATTTTTTCAGGACGATCATTTCTTGAGAACAACTCAATACCCGGTTTTCTTCCAGGATGACTTAACGCTTCGAGAACATCTTGTTTTATGATTTTTCCGTTAGAACCGGAAGGGGTGATTTTTTTACTGTCAATTTTTTTATCCGCAATCATGGCGGCTGCAACAGGAGTAGCTTTTACATCAGTGGCAACAGTTTCTTTTGCAGCAGGCGCAACTTCTTTCGCAGGTTCTGCTTTTTTCTCAGGAGCACCAGCAGGTTTAACCGCTTCGGTATCGATGCTACAAACAATATCTCCGATTGCCAAAGTATCTCCTTCTTTAGCGATTTGCTTTACAGCACCTGCTTGTTCTGCATTGATTTCGAAAGTAGCTTTTTCACTTTCCAATTCAGCAATCACTTCATCACGATCTGCCCATTCGCCATCGGCCTTCAACCATTTCACAAGTGTTACTTCGTTAATGCTTTCTCCAACTGTTGGTACTTTAATTTCAATAGCCATTGTTACTCAAAAATTTATTCCGTGCGAATTTCGGTTAAAAAAAAGATTTTAAAAAAGTTTTATTCGGATTTGACAAGAAATCTGTAAAATGAAAAACCCCGGGAACGTTCCGGGGCCTTTTGGGTTTAGAAATTGTGATGTTTATGCTCCTAAGAAACCTCTCAACAAATGACTTTGAGAAGTCTCACGTAATTTGGTTAATGCTTTGTCTTTAATTTGGCGAACTCTTTCTCTAGTGAGATTGTATCTTTCGCCAATATCTTCCAAGCTTAATGGATGGTCGATGCCAATTCCGAAGAAATAAACGATTACTTCTTTTTGTCTTGGAGTTAAGGTATCCAGCGTTCTTTTCAATTCTGTATTTAAAGAAACAGTTACCAGTAAATTTTCATCCACTCCAACTGCATTTTTATTCTCCATGATATCGATTAATGAACCATCTTCTCCATCTATCAAAGGCTGATCTACACTAATGTGTTTCGCACCGACATTCATTGTGGCAGCTACTTCCTGAATATCTACATCAATCATTACGGCAATTTCTTCAGGGGTCGGTTCTCTTTCATATTCTTGTTCTAGTTGCGAAAAAGCTTTGCTGATTTTGCTCGATAATCCCACTTTATTTAAAGGCAATCTTACAATTCTTGATTGTTCGGCCAATGCCTGAAGTATGGACTGACGAATCCACCAAACAGCATATGAAATAAATTTAAAACCTCTGGTTTCATCAAATTTCTGCGCCGCTTTAATCAATCCTAAATTGCCTTCATTGATCAGGTCAGAAAGGGTTAAACCTTGATTTTGATATTGTTTTGCCACTGAAACAACAAATCTCAAGTTGGCTTTCGTTAATCTGTCTAAAGCACGCTGATCGCCTTTTCTTATCAAAACGGCTAATCTAGCTTCTTCTTCCGGGGAAATTAACTCCACTTTACCTATTTCCTGTAAATATTTTTCAAGACTTTCACTTTCGCGATTGGTAATGGATTTTGAGATTTTAAGTTGACGCATACTCATGGGTAGTAGTTTTTTTTAGGTTTTTAATTTTCTGAAAGAAGTTTCCATTGCTTATAACGTAAATCATAGTATTTATTGTATGTAGCTCTATATTTATATTTTAAAACGTTTCATAAACTGTTTTTTCAACAGTCATTTAATGTTATTTGACAGAATGTTCAAAAAAAAATATTGAATTGTTTTGTTAAGTCAATTAATTATCTATTATTGCATTGTACAAGGTTTAACCAGTTAGATATGAGCAAGAAAGTTTTATACACATTAGAATACCCTATCAGATGCTCTCCCAGCATTCTTTATGAATTCTTAACCAGTCCGGCTGCTATGCAAGAGTGGTTTGCAGATAAAGTTGACGAAAGAGACGGCGTTTACAGCTTTTCATGGAATGGCACTGAAGAAAAAGCGGTGTTACTAGAAAAAGAACAAGATAAATTTATCCGTTTCAGATGGAGTCATATGGCAAAAGATGAATATTTCGAATTCTCCATTATAAAATCAGAAGTTACCAACCAAACTGTTTTAGTCATCAAAGACTTCGCTGATAAAAAAGAAATCAAAGACCAAAGCCAACTTTGGGAATATCAGGTAAAGGATTTGTTTCATAGATTGGGGAGTTAGGGGAATGCTGGATAAGCTGGATGCTGGATACTGGATGCTGGATACTGGGTGCTAGACACTGGTTACTAATTATTTTCAATACCATCTCATAAAGGATTAATTTTGTCTGCCTAGACAATGATTAAGAAATTAGATAAACTCATTTTAAAGTCCTTTATCGGACCTTTTGTAATAACCTTTTTTATTGCATTTTTTGTACTGATGATGCAGGGACTTTGGAAGTACCTGGATGATTTGGTAGGAAAAGGACTTGATTTCATTACTATTTGTCAATTTCTTTGGTACGCATGTGCTTCTTTGCTAATGCTGGCCATGCCCATTGCCATTCTCATTTCTTCCATCATGACTTTCGGAAATTTGGGAGAAAGTTTTGAACTGGTAGCCATAAAGTCTTCTGGGATTTCTTTACTCAGATTTATGAGGCCATTAATTTGGTTAACTATTTTGCTTTGTGGCATTACATTTCTTTTTGCTAATTATGTGATCCCATATGCCAATTTAAAATTCACTACACTTTACACCGATATTTACGTTAAAAAACCTGCATTCGATTTAAAGGAAGGTGTCTTCTTTACACATATTCCAAATTATGCCATCAAGGTTGGTAAAAAAGATAGTGATGGCAGAACCATTCACAACATCATCATCTTCGAACAAAACAATTCAGTTCAGGATAATTGCATCGTTGCTGAGAAAGGGGTTATGAAAATATCAGACGATGAAAAATATCTTGAATTCAATCTCGAAAATGGATATCGATATCAGGAAAGAGGAAATCTTAGCGACAGCTCCACTGAATATACAAGACTTGGTTTTAAAGAATTCAAAAAATTATTTGATTTAAGTGTGCTTCAAAAGCAACAAACTAACGATAGTATTTTCAGTAAGAATTTTAAAATGCTGAGTGCACGTCAACTGAGTTTTAATATTGATTCTTTAAAAAAGGATAGAAAACAATTAGATAAAACTTTTGATAAAATAAAACATAATGAGTTGATTTATGCGGCACTACCTGAAAAAATCTGGAAGCAGTCTAAACCCAAAACTCAACTAGATGATTACAATAAAATGTTTTCGGATTCGATCAACAACAAAATCAAACAATATGCTTTAAATAAAATCGCATCAATCAAATCAAGCATCAATCAATTTAATGTTGATAAAGAAGTAAAAGAAAAAGACATCACTATGCATTTGATTGAATGGCACAAAAAATATTCAATTTCATTGGCTTGTTTGATTTTATTTTTCATCGGTGCTCCTTTGGGCGCTATCATCAGAAAAGGTGGATTGGGTATGCCTTTGGTTGTGGCTATTGTTTTCTTTTTGATTTTCCATCTGCTGAGTTTATTTGGAGAGAAATTTGTAAAACAAGATATCTTATCTCCAATTGTCGGTATGTGGCTAGCGATTATTGTACTTGCTCCTATAGGAACATTTCTTACATATAAAGCCATGAATGATTCACAATTGTTCAATAAAGATTTTTACACAAGGCAAATAAAAAAAATAAAAGCTATATTCAAGAAAAATAATCAATCAGTTTCATATGAATAATTCAACAAACAACAGAAGGGCTTTTATTAAAAACACAGCTGCAGGTACTGCCATGATAGCATTTGGACTTCAAGGCATCAGTTCGCTTCTTGAATCCTGTTCTCCAACTAAAAAAATAAAAATCAATTCTTTTCATACAGGGTTCAATCAAGAGCCTCTCCCCTATAATTACGATGCGCTTGAAAATGTGATTGATGCCACTACAATGGAAATTCACTATTCTAAACACGCAGCTGCTTATTCAAAGAATCTTAAAGATGCTGCAACAACAGAAAATATAGACACGAGTAAGTCTCTTGAAGTGTTATTGCCTGAAGTTTCCAAATACGCTACTAAATTCAGAAACAATGCAGGCGGACATTACAACCACGAAATGTTCTGGCAATGTATGCGTCCAAAAACAAACGACAATACACCAGACGGCATTTTGATGAAAGCCATTGAAAAGAAATTCGGCAGTTTTACTGAGTTTAAAAAACAATTTGCTGATGCTGGAAAAAACAGATTTGGAAGTGGTTGGGCTTGGCTATGTAAAAATGAAAAAAGCGAATTGATTGTTGGAAGCACTGCTAATCAAGACAACCCTTTGATGGATGTAAATGGAATGGAAATAAAAGGATTTCCGGTTTTATGTCTTGACGTATGGGAACATGCTTATTACCTAAAATATCAAAACAAAAGAGCTGATTATATTGAAAACTGGTGGAACGTGGTAAACTGGGAATATGTGCAGAAAAGATATAGTGCCATTTAATATGCTACTTCTTAAAATAGGCTCAGCCCTTGCGGAACCGGATTTGAAAAGCTTCCAAACCCGGTGGCAAAGGCTGATAAATTGATTAAACAATTGTGGCGCAAAGTAAATTGCTTTTGTTTAATTTATCATTCATAAAACTAAATAAGTTTTCCACATTTATAATTGTTGAATGGTCTATTTTTTTATTTCACAAATACAATACATTTGTGCTCTTCTAATTTTTTATTTACAAAAATATAAATATGCAAATCTGGAAAGATTATCAAGAAAAAAACAAAGAAAGATTCTTAAATGAACTCTTTGAATTGTTGCGCATACCAAGCGTAAGTGCGAAGTCAGAGCACAAAGGCGACATGATAAAATGTGCCGAAGCTATCAAACAAAGATTGCTCGAAGCAGGAGCTGATACAGTTGAAATTTATCCTACAGCAGGGCACCCAATTGTATTTGGCGAAAAAATATTTGATCCATCAAAACCAACTGTTTTGGTTTATGGTCATTATGATGTTCAACCTGCAGAGCCTTTGGAATTATGGAAACACGACCCATTTGATCCTACCATTGTTGATGGCAAAATTTATGCAAGAGGAAGTTGCGATGACAAAGGTCAAATGTACATGCACGTGAAAGCCTTTGAAACTATGGTACAAACAAACTCATTAGCTTGCAATGTCAAATTTTGTATAGAAGGAGAAGAAGAAGTAGGCTCTCCCAATTTAGGAAAGTTTGTTGCAGAACATAAAGAACTTTTAAAAGCAGATTGTGTTTTAATCAGCGACTCTGCCATGATCAGTTTAGAAACCCCAAGTATCGATGTTGGCGTTCGTGGTTTAAGTTATATTGAAGTAGAAGTTACAGGCCCAAACAGAGATTTACACAGCGGCGTTTATGGAGGAGCGGTAGCCAACCCAATTACTATTTTAGCAAAAATGATTGCTTCATTACATGATGAAAACAATCATGTAACCATACCCGGATTTTATGATGATGTGCTTGAAGCCACACCTGCGGAAAGAGAATTAATGGCTAAAGCACCATTCAATGAAAAAGAATATGCTGATGATTTAGGTGTAAAAGAATTATGGGGTGAAAAAGGATTTACTACAAATGAAAGAACCGGTATCAGACCAACTATTGAATTGAATGGCATCTGGGGAGGCTATACCGGTGAAGGTGCTAAAACTGTTTTACCTTCAAAAGCACATGCAAAAATTTCTGCCCGTTTGGTTCCCAATCAAATTTCAAAGAAGATGGCCGACTTGATTATCAACCATCTTATGAAAATCGCACCTGCTAATGTTACTATAAAAGCCGAGTTACATCATGGTGGTGAACCTTATATCACCCCAATCGACAGCAAGCCTTATCAGGCAGCCGCGAAAGCCATGGAAGCCACTTTTGGCAAAGCACCAATTCCTGTGAGAGGTGGGGGAAGTATTCCTATTTGTTCATTGTTCGAAAAAGAGTTGGGGTTAAAAGTAGTATTTATGGGCTTCGGTTTGGATAGCGATAATTTGCACAGTCCTAATGAAAAATACGATGTAGCCAATTATTACAAGGGTATTGAGACCATCCCTTATTTTCATAAGTTTTTTGCTGAAATGTAAATCAATCCGCTTGATATTAAAAAGCGTCTCAAATTGAGGCGTTTTTTTTTGATTTTTTTTTATGAAAGCTCTTTAAACCTCATACTTTATACAAGCTTTAACATTTGTTTAAAATAATTTCGCGACATGAATAAAATTTTAATAGCAATTGGATTGAGCTTTTGTTTTTTGTTTGTCGGATTGAAAACAAAAAGTCAAACAAAAATGAATGCAATTTTAAACAAAACTGAATTCAAAAGAGGTGATACTTTAAGTTTTGAAATCAAACTTTCAGATAGTTTCAGGACAATAAAAACGGCTTCTCTACATTTATGGATTGAAAACATTTCAAGCGGCAGAAAATGGCATTATAAATACCCAATTATCAATGGATATTCTTCTGCCAGATTAGTTATAGATTCGACAATTACACCTGGGGAATATGCAGTGAATTTTTTATTACAAAAGAATTTTTTCAGGATTAAAGGTGAAGTATTAAATGCATTTAAGAAAGAGACTCAAATCAATTACGTTTTACTATCAAAAAATAAAGACATAGTAACAGGAAGTTTGCCATTGGATAATGACAAATTTTTCATCAGCGATTGCATGCTTTTTCAGGATTCTGCAAATTTAATTTTTTCAAGACCTAATCATAAAGGGATAAACTTAGAGATTCAATTGATTAATGATTTGGATTCAATGTATTATGCAGCAGATAGCTTGACTAATTTTATCAGTATTTATGACAATAAGGACACCGTAACAAGGGCCAACAAAATTGCTGAACACTATGTTTTTTCAGAAAAAGATCGACGCTATAATACGATGATGCAAGAAGTTGTCATAAAAGCTAAATCAAAAAAACTGGTTGATGATTTCCAAAAAGACAATGTTTCAGGCATGTTTTCCGGGATTGATGGTACTGTAATTGATGGTTTGGAGTCGGATGAAATTGCTCGCGCTGGTAATTTATTTAATTTCCTAACTGGCAGAGTCGCCGGACTTTCTATAAAAACCAATGAAGAGGGCACAGATGAATTGAAATGGCGAAAACACAGTACTGAAATTTATATCGATGAAATCAAAGTAGATCCAGAGCTAGCTTTAGAAATTTCACTCTCAGATATTGCCATGATAAAAATATTTGAACCGGGTGTGCAAGTAGCATTTGGATCAGGAGCTGGCGGCACCATTGCGATCTATCTCAAAACTGGAATTTATAAAATAGAAAACAAACCCACCAACAACTTCCGAATTATGGGTTATACAGGTTTGGATGTGATTTGGAAATGATTTGGTGTTAGCAACGAATTCACGATTTTTTTTGTTGTAAACATATTTAAAATTAAGTAAAAGATGAATTAGAATAAATCAAAAATCAACTTGAACTTCATAATCGCTCTCGCTTTCATTCTCGCTCTTAATTATAGTACTCTTAGGAGGACAAATATCTAACCGGATGGTGATGGATTTGATGAATATTTTTAGATTGTAATTCTTTATGCAGCTTTACTATTATACTGCTTTATATTCTTAAAATCTGTGCTTTTTTGTTTTTGTTGTTCCTCAATATCAAAGTCATCTTGTAGCCCAAGCCAAAATTTCGGACTATTGCCAAAGTATTTTGACAACCTCAATGCTGTATCAGCTGTAATACTTCTTCTGCATTTAAGAATTTCAGAAATCCTGGTTTGAGGTATGCCAATATCCTTTGAGAGCCTGTAAGCAGATATTTCCAAAGGAATTAAAAATTCTTCCATAAGAATTTCTCCGGGATGTATGTTTTTTAACTGTTGCATAAAAAATATTTTAATGGTAATCAATAATTGACACTTCAGAAGCATTGCCATTATTCCATTTAAAAATAACTCTCCATTGATTATTAATTCTTATGGAATAATAATTTTTCAAATCGCCTTTCAACTTTTCCAAACGGTTGGAAGGAGGAATCATCAAATCATTAATATCAAAAGAGTTATTTAACATTCTCAGTTTTCGTCTTGCTATTTCTTGAATTTCAGTTGAAAGCGATTTTACCCGAACCCCTTCCCAAATTTTTTGAGTATCCTTATCTCCAAATGATACAATCATAGTTACCAATTAAGTTACTAACGCCAAAGATAAGTATTCTTCTGTAAATAAAAAATGCCCCAGAATTTCTTCTGAGGCATCTACTTCTTTAATCCAACCTGTTGAACTTATTAAACCTATTCAACCTATTGAACTTTTGATCGTACTCTTAGAAGGACAATTATCTAACCGAGTGATGATGGATTTTTGGGAACTAGTGAGTATTGAATGAGTATTGACTTGACTACATTTTTTTTAAAGTTGCAATCAAACCATCAAGATAATTTGTACGAATCTCCCAAACAATAGCATAATCTATACCCATATAATCATGGACAATTCTATTTCGAAATCCTCGCATTCTATGCCAATCAATTTCTGGATGAGTATCCTTAAACTCATCCGAAAGCCTGTTAGCTGCTTCCCCAATTATTTCAAAATTCCGAATGACCGCATCAATAGTCTTTGCGTCGTGAGAGAAATCATCAAAACTCATATCAGTAGTGTACAGCAGGATTTTTTGACAACTATCCAAGATATCTGAAACAAGCAGTTCTGAGCTTCTTTTATACATAAATAATCTCCTTTTCGATAGCTGCAAAATAGGGTTGCTTGACGCCATTTTTGGACACCAGATCTACCGAACGATTGACTTGTTTTTCTAAAAAATTAGCTAAATCAATAAAACCAATACCTATAGGCTGATCAAAATCCACAATTATATCTACATCACTATCATTCCTCATTTCATTTCTGGCAACGGAACCAAAAATCCCAATGGAACTAACATGGAATCTTTCGCTCAATTCAGGTTTGAGATTTTCTAAAATTTGTTTTATGATCAATAGTTCAGACATGTGTAGCGAATATACGGAATTATCCAAATAAGTAAAACTTGCTAAACTGTGATTAATATCAAAATAATAAAAATGCCCCAGAATTTCTTCTGAGGCATTCACTTCTTTCATCCAACCTGTTGAGCTTGTTAAACCCATTCAACCTTTTGAACTTTTAATTGTACTCTTAGGAGGACAAATATCTAACCGGGTGATGATAGACTTGATACTTCTTACAACAGGATTATGACTCTCCTAAATTATCAAAACTTGTAAAAAATGTATGTTTTGATAATTAATAACTGTTTCTAATGATAAAAAATCTCGTGAATTTAATGATATTGTTTAATCTAAATATCTCAATTTATCTTTTACTGCCTTCTATAATAAATTGGCGAAATCTATAATTTTGTAAACCAATAGTATTAAAATATGTAAACCAAATTACCTTTTTATTGTAAAACATAGTTATTTTTACAATAAAAATCAATGATTTACAAGGAACGTATTTCAGACAAGGAATTAAAACGTAAACTTAATGCTTCTGGTGGAGTGCTAATAAAAGGCGCCAAGGCCTGCGGTAAAACTGAGTCAGCAAAGCAATTAGCTAAAAGCGTTTTAAGTGTTGACAGAGATGAACAAGTAGAAGCGTTAATAAATACTGCTCCAAAAAGATTGTTACTTGGAGATAATCCTCGACTCATAGACGAATGGCAAGCCCAACCTAAACTTTGGGATTACATTCGTCACGAGATAGACGACCGCCAAAAAAATGCACAATTCATACTTACTGGATCAGCAAACCCTGAAGAGTCTGTAAAAATGCACTCCGGCGCTGGAAGATTTACCATTGTGGAAATGCGTACTATGTCCTGGCAAGAACTGGGTTTTTCAAGCGGAAAAATAAGTTTGGCAAAACTTTTCGAGGGCGAAAAAATTGAAGTTTACGATAACCCTACAGATCTAGAGTTTATCACAAACAAAATCATTATCGGTGGCTTCCCCACGCTCTTAAATAAAAATGCTGTTCAAGCCGCAGACCTTAATCGTGCTTATGTAGAATTGCTTGCCGAAGTAGACATGAGCAGAGTTTCTGATGTAAAACGTGATCCAGTAAAAGTCAGATGTTTATTGCGTTCTCTTGCTAGAAACACCTCAACATTGGTTGATATTTCTGCTTTGGAAAGTGACATTCGTGAGAAGGAAAATGTGGGCGTCACCCGCCCAACTGTCTACGATTATCTGGATGCGCTTAACCGTTTGATGATTATTGAAGACCAACCCGCATGGAACACCCATATTCGTTCATCTTATGCTTTGCGCAAATCTCCAAAGCGTCATTTTACGGATGTTTCTTTGGCTGTTGCCGCATTGGGTGCTGATGAGAACTCACTTTTAAATGATTTGAAATTTACAGGATTCTTATTTGAATCACTGGTCACACATGAACTGCGTGTTTATGGTCAAGCCAATGACGCCAACGTATATCATTACCGCGATTCAAGTGGTTTGGAAGTTGACGCCATCGTTCAAAAGTATAATGGCGACTGGTGTGCATTTGAAATTAAATTGGGCACTGGACAAGTTGATGAAGCAGCCGCAACACTCAATAAATTTGTTTCGATTTTAGATACAAAAAAAATAAAGCAGCCTAAATCACTCAACATTATAACAGGAACAGGAATTAGTTACACCCGACAAGATGGTATAAATGTAATTTCTTTGGCATCGCTAGGAATTTAAACCTCAAATTAATAACAAAGCCGACCAATTGGTCGGCTTATCTGTTGTATTATAAAACAACATAGTACTCTTAGGAGGACAATTATCTAACCGGGTGGTGATGGATTTGATACTTTTTACAACAGTATTGTGACTCTCATAAATTATCAAAACTTGCAAAAAATGCAAGTTTTGATAATTTATACCTGTTTCAAATGATAATATAGTTAGCAGATTTAACAATCTTCTTTAATTGAAATTTATCAATTTAGTTTTTAATGCTGTTTAAAATACACCGGCGCAATCTTTATTTTGTAAACCAAAAATGCTTAAATTTGTAAAGTAAATATCTTTATTTTTGTAAAAAAAAGCTATATTTACACTTAAAACTCATGATTTACAAAGAACGTATTTCAGACAAGGAATTAAAACGCAAACTTAATGCTTCTGGTGGAGTGCTAATAAAAGGCGCCAAGGCCTGCGGTAAAACTGAGTCAGCAAAGCAATTAGCCAAAAGTGTGTTGAGTGTTGATAGAGACGAACAAGTAGAAGCACTAATCAATACAGCACCGAAAAGGCTATTATTGGGCGACACACCACGTCTGATTGACGAATGG
>CANGEZ010000040.1 GCA_947452875.1 Chitinophagaceae bacterium | reverse complement strand
GCCGGTAATGATATTTTGTTTGATGAATCTGCATTAGAACAAGGAAGAAATTTCAATAATAAAATTTGGAATGCACTGAAGCTAATTAAAATGTGGGAAGGTCGTCAGGCTGAAACTAATACAGATGAAAGCAGCTTTGCCATCGACTGGTTCCAAAGCAGATTAAATGAAGTTAGCATCGAAGTAGAAACCATGATGCAGCAATTCAGACTAAGCGAAGCATTGAAAACAATCTACTCTTTAATTTGGGATGATTTCTGCAGTTGGTATTTGGAATGGATTAAACCAGGCTTCGAACAACCGATTTCAAAAAATGTATACGAAAAAACCATTGGGTATTTTACTGAGTTGATGCAGTTGCTTCATCCATTCATGCCATTTGTATCTGAAGAGATTTTTCACCAACTTCAAGAAACATATGAAGACTTATGCATCAAACAATACCAACAAGCCAATGCTCCAAATGCAATTGTTTTAAATAATGGCTTATTGTTGAAAAATGCCATTAGTGGTTTAAGAGATGTAAGAAACAAACAACAACTTAAACCAAAAGAAACCATCAAATTATTTATCCAAACTGAAAACAAAGAAGTCTTCAATTCCATCGAAAGTATTTTGTCAAAGCAAATAAATGCCCAGTCGATTGAGTTCACACAGGACAATATCAGCGGCTCTTTCACTACGGTAATTGGGAAGGATAAATTTTATGTGGTTACTGAACAACCTATTGACACTGCATCACAGAAATCTGATTTGGAAAAAGAACTCAATCACTTAATAGGATTTTTAGCAACTGTAGAAAAGAAATTGAGCAATGAAAAATTTGTTCAAAATGCAAAGCCAGAAGTATTGGCATTAGAACAAAAGAAAAAATCAGATGCTGAAACAAAAATCAAAGTGATTGAAGAAAGCTTGGCAATTTTAAACCAATAAAACTTGTCATTAAAAAGTTAAATCAATACAACAGAAAAATATGTGTTGTACTTTGGCCACTTAATTTTATATAAGATGAAGTATACAAAATACCTGATAATCCTTTTAATGCTTTTTTTATTCTGTAATCTGACGTTCGCTCAGAAAAAACCAGCAACTAAAAAAACAAATACAGCCATTAAAATAAAACCACCGAAGCTATTCACTGTTCTTGGCGTTGCTAAAGATTCTGTGGTGATGCCTGTTGATCAAGCGAAGGCTTTGATTGGCGCTACTTTAAAAGTAACTGATGATAAAAACAATCCATTGACTATAACTTATTATCAGTTTTTATACAAAAGAAAAGCCATGACCGAAGATGAGGAAACCGGTAAGTTCACTCCTACTTATAGCATCGCTTCTGATTATTTTACATCTACACCTCTTCCTGTAAAATGGACAAACATTATCAAGGAAAGTCTTGTTGCCGGTGAAGAATTATATTTCTTCGATATCATTGCCAAAGATGCACAAGGACATCCATTTTATGCACCGAATGTAAAAATCATTACAAAGTAAATGATGATGAATTGCATTGTTGACAGCAAGGATTTTAAAACCATTCGTAAAATTGCATTTGATACATGGCCAGATGCTTATGGAAAAATTGTTACACAAGAGCAATTGGATTACATGTTAGAGAAGATATATGACATCACTTCTCTTCAACACCAGCAAGAAAATTTAGGTCATCGATTTATTTTGGCAATTGATGAAAACAATACGGCCATTGGCTTTGCGAGTTTCTCAACTTATGAAAATCAAAACAATCATCACAGACTTCATAAGTTATATGTGTTGCCCAATCAACAATCAAAAGGAATTGGTAAATCAATGTTGGATTCCATTTATAGCGAAATCAAAAAGAACGGAGCTGGCAGTATTGAACTCAATGTAAATCGCTACAACAATGCATTGGCATTTTACCAAAAACTCGGTTATGAAATTTTGAGAGAAGAGGATATTGATATTGGAGGAGGTTTTTTTATGAATGATTACGTCTTGTTCAAAAAGGTTCAATGAGTTTAATGAGTTCAAAATGTTTGTATCGTAAAACCTTTTGAACTAATTGAACCTTTTAAACCTTTGCAACCTCACCCCCTACCACACCAACTGATGCGTTTGCTTTAATAACCTATTTTCCCACGGTTGAAACCGTGGGCTATTGGTCAAAATAATGGGCTACATCGAACATCTTGAACTCATTGAACCTTTGAAACCTTTTCAACAACCTCCCCCCCTACCACACCAACTGATGCGTCTGCTTTATAACCCCCATCACAAACACACTCTGTACATTTCCCATGTTTTCAATCTGGCTTAAACGGTTTACATGGAAATCATAATAACTGTCCATATTTTCTTCTACCACTTTAAGCATAAAATCAAATTCACCACTGATGTTATAACATTCAACCACTTCATTCAAAGCATTGATGGATTTGATGAATTTGATACCTGCATTTTTACTGTGTTCTTTTAAAGAAACATAACAGATAACCATCAAGCCTTTTTTTACTTTGGTATGATCAACAAGCGTTGCATATTGTTTGATAACACCGGATTGTTCCATTCTTTTGATGCGTTCATGCACAGGCGTTGTACTCAAATGTACTTTGGTTGCAATTTCTTTTACTGTTGCACGGGCATTTTCTTGTAATAATTTTAATATAGACAGATCTATTCTGTCCAATGTAGGCATCGAAATAGTGACTTGTTCTTTTTTTACTGTCTTTTTCATTGAATACTTATATTTTATTCTTCAAAACTAATTAATAATATATCTTTTTCCTATTTTTTAAATAATATTTAGAATATCATTATTTAGATGGTAAGTTTGCATTCTAAAAACAAATCAAATGTCAACTACATTATCATCAATCGACTTTTCCTTGAAAAACAAGGTTAAAGACATGAGTCTCGCTGAATGGGGCCGTAAAGAAATCAAATTGGCTGAAGCTGAAATGCCAGGCTTAATGAGTATCAGAAAAGAATATGCTGCTTCTAAACCATTAGCTGGTGCAAGAATCGCAGGATGTTTACACATGACAATCCAAACTGCAGTTTTAATCGAAACCTTAATTGAATTGGGTGCCGAAGTAAAATGGAGCAGTTGCAATATCTTCTCTACACAAGATCAAGCTGCTGCTGCCATCGCTGCTGCAGGTATCGGAGTTTACGCTTGGAAAGGCCAAACTATCGAAGAAGCTGACTGGTGTATCGAACAAACTTTATTCTTCGGAAGTGCAGACAAACCATTAAACATGATATTGGATGATGGTGGTGATTTGACCAACGTGGTATTTGATAAATATCCTGAGTTAATCTCGAACATCAAAGGATTAAGTGAAGAAACAACAACAGGCGTTCACCGTTTATACGAGCGTATGGCTAATGGCACGTTGCCAATTCCTGCGATCAATGTAAATGATTCAGTTACTAAATCTAAATTCGATAACAAGTATGGTTGTCAAGAATCATTGGTAGATGCGATCCGTCGTGCTACTGACGTAATGATGGCTGGTAAAGTTGCCGTTGTTGGTGGATACGGTGATGTGGGTAAAGGTTCTGCATTAAGTTTACGTGGAGCTGGTGCTCGTGTAATCGTTACCGAAATCGATCCAATCTGTGCTTTACAAGCTGCAATGGACGGATTTGAAGTTAAGAAAATGATTGATGCTGTTAAAGAAGCTGATATCATCGTTACTGCAAGTGGTTGTCGTGATTTGATCACTGAAAATCATTTCAGAGCTATGAAAGATAAAGCTATCGTTTGTAACATCGGTCACTTCGACATCGAAATCGATATGGCTTGGTTGAATAACAACTATGGCAATACAAAAGATACTATCAAACCACAAGTTGATTTATACAGCATCGATGGCAAAGAAGTTATCGTATTGGCTGAAGGTCGTTTGGTTAACTTAGGATGTGCTACTGGTCACCCTAGCTTTGTAATGAGTAACTCATTCACTAACCAAACTTTGGCTCAAATTGAATTGTGGACTAACACAGACAAATACGAAAACAAAGTATACGTGTTACCTAAACATTTGGATGAGAAAGTAGCTCGTTTACACCTTGCAAAAATCGGTGTTGAATTAGAAGAATTGACTGACGATCAAGCTAACTATTTAGGTATTAGCAAAGTTGGTCCATTCAAATCTGATATGTACCGTTACTAATAATATTAACTTTATGGAAACAGCCCTCTTCATTTTTGGAGAGGGTTTATTTTTTTGTTCAATAAGTTCAATAGGTTAGAAAGGTTCAATAGGTTATGCCCATTATTGAAAGGAGATACAACTTCTTGAACTAATTGAACATTTTGAACCTTTTAAACAATCATATACTTTTGATTTTTTAATTTTGAATTTTTAATTTTCTTTACGCTGCTCATCAACATCCATACACACCAGCCTCATAACAACGATGAGTGGAGCATGCAGAATCTTCATGCCAATTTTGAAGAACTGAATGCCCTATTTAATTACTCAGTTGGTATACATCCTTGGTACATTGATTCCAAAACGATAAAAGAAGAACTGGCAGAAATGAAAATTGCAAGCAGCCATAAAAATGTTTTGGCGATTGGCGAATGTGGTTTAGATAGAATTTGCAATACCGATTTCAAATTGCAGGAAAAAGTATTTATCGAACAGATTTTATGGGCCAATGAAATTGCCAAACCTTTGATCATTCATTGCGTAAAAGCGCATCACGAAACTTTGATATTATTAAAAGAATACAACAGAACTTCTCCTGTAATTTTCCATGGTTTTAATAATAAGTTAGAAACAGCTAATAAAATTCTTGAACAAGGATATTATCTTTCATTTGGCAAACACTTAATGAATCCTTCTGTTGAAAATGTCTTTTCAAAGATTTCTTTAGAAAAGATTTTCCTTGAAACAGATGATAGTGATATAGGCATTGATGCCATTTATAAACAAGCTGCAAAAATCAAAAACATTTCTACAGAACAATTAAGTTTGCAAATCAAAAAAAATCTGGATCGTATTTTTAAAACAACGAAATTCTAATGGAAGATATTTCTTGGTTGGGCAGAACAAGTTTGTTAATTGGTGAAGACACCGTAAAAAAACTTAACACCAAACATGTGATGGTTGTAGGCATGGGCGGCGTAGGCTCGTTTGCGGCCGAGTTCATCTGCAGAAGCGGCATTGGCAAAATGACGATTATCGATGGAGATTTCGTTGATCCTACAAATCGCAATCGTCAGTTACCGGCATTATCAACCAATCATGGAGTTTCAAAAGCCGATATCATGGCGGATCGCCTCAAACAAATCAATCCTGAAATACAACTTAATGTGGTAAAGGAATTTGTAAGTCCGGGAATGGTAGAAAGAATACTGGAGTACAATCCTGATTATATCGTAGATGCCATAGACAGTATTACACCCAAAATCACTTTTTTGAGTACTGCTTTTGCCAAAGGAATTCCGATTGTAAGCAGCATGGGAGCCGGTGCTAAATTGGATCCTACTCAATTGAAAGTGGTTGATATTTCTAAAACCATCATCTGCCCTTTTGCACAACAAGTGAGAAAAGAATTGAAAAGAAAAAATATTTACAAAGGAATAAAAGCCGTTTTTTCTCCGGAGCCTCCTATCAAGGAAAGCTTGATGTTAACCGACGGAAGAAATTTTAAAAAATCAGCTTATGGAACCATCTCCTATTTACCGGCTACGTTTGGCGCTGTGGCAGCATCTGTGGTCATTAGAGATTTAATGCAATCTCCATAAAACATGTGTAAAAAAATCTTTTTTTTGTTTTTAATAAATAGCATTACTTTATAATACCTAAACTAAAACAAAATGAGAAAATTTTTCACTCCAAGAGTTGTAAACTATTTATTAGCTATTCTGTTTACTATCTCTTTATTAACAACACTTTCTTCTTGTGCCAGAAATGGATATGGCTGCAACGGAAGATCTAAATACATTACCAGAGTTAGATAACTTTAAATATAACTTTCCAATCCTATGACCAAACTTTCTGTAAACATCAACAAACTCGCCACGCTCAGAAACGCAAGAGGTGGCAACAATCCTGATTTATTAAAAACTGCTGCTGATATTGAAAGATTCGGAGCAGATGGGATTACCGTACACCCTCGCCCCGACGAAAGACATATTCGCTACAGCGATGTTTTTGATTTAAAAAAAATCATCACCACCGAATTCAATATAGAAGGCAATCCAACTGAAGATAAATTCGTTGAACTTGTATTGGCTAACAAACCGACACAAGTCACTTTGGTTCCGGATGCTACCGGGCAATTAACCAGCAATCATGGCTGGAACACCATTCAACATCAAGATTATTTAAAAGGAATTATCGCTGTATTTAAAAATGCAGGTATACGTGTTTCCATATTCGTTGATCCGATTGTTGAAATGATTGAAGCGGCAAAATCCACCGGAACTGACAGAATTGAATTGTATACCGAATCTTATGCAAAAGGCTTTGAAGCTGGAGATAAAATAAAAGCAATCGCGCCATTTATTGAAGCTGCAAAAAAAGCAATCGAATTAGAAATGGGCATCAACGCCGGACATGATTTAGATCTAAAGAACTTACCTTACTTCTCTCAAAACATTCCAGGCTTACTTGAAGTTTCTATTGGTCATGCCTTAATCTGTGATGCGATTTATCTTGGGCTAGGGAATACGGTGCAATTGTATAAAAGAAGCGTTGGGGGATTGTGAAATGTAAAATATCCAATAGCCTGCCCCGACACCTCGGGGTAAAACTGACATTTCGGAAATGAAATAATCAATCTCTCATGTATTAAATTCAAAAGTAAAAAATCAAAATTCAAAATAAATTCTAGAAAATATAGTCAAACTCATCCTAACTCGTGGCTTAACCAAAACACAACGTCCCTTTCAGGAGACATTGCTGAGAAGATTATCTATTAAAAACGCTCTGCGAAACCTCAACTAACTCTATTCTCAGCGGTAAAATAAATTCGTGAATTCGTGAGCCCCCTCAATCCCCCGAAAGGGGAAGTTTTAATTTTGGAAATAGATAAAATCTTAGTGTTTCTTTGTGACTTTATGACTTAGCGGCGTGAGAAATAAATAATAAGAAAGGAAAAATAAGGAATAAGGATGTGGCAGTTGTTTTCCTGTAATTAGCATTTCAGTTGAAATAACACCAAACGCCAAACAACAAACAAATAAAGGTTAAAAAAGCCTTCGAGTTTCATTGTGGCAAATAATTCGTGAATTCGTGGTTAACCCAACAAAACACAATCAACTTCCACCTTGGGGGACTGAGGGGGCTACTACTTCAATATACTCTCCAACTTCGCTTCCAACGCCTCTCCTCTTAAATTCTTACCAATCACAATGCCGTTTGGATCTACGAGAAAATTTTGAGGTATGCTTTGAATACCGAACTGTTGTGCAACTGCATTGCTCCAAAATTTCAAATCACTCACATGAGTCCAGGTTAGGCCATCTTTTTTAATAGCATCCAACCAATTTTCTTTTGCCTTATCCAATGAAATACCTAAAACGGTAAATCCTTTGTTTTTGTATTTATTATACGCGGCAACTACATTTGGATTTTCGCCTCTGCAAGGTCCGCACCAGCTAGCCCAAAAATCAATCAACACATATTTACCTCTGTAAGATTTGATGTTCACCATTTTGCCATTCACATCAGCTTGTTCAAAATCTGGAATAACCTTACCCATTAAATCGCTTCCTCCTTCACCATCATTTGCTTTTTTCTGTGCCATTTCTTGAAATACGGATTGAATGATGGCATTGGCTTCTTCATTGGTTAATTGCTTGTCTTTATTGCTCATGATATCAACAAAAGCTTGACTTAAAGCACCTATGTTTAAAGTAGTGACCCCTTGTTGTATTAACGAATTTGAAATATTAACACCAATAGCATAACTGAATGAATCAACTTTGTTAGCCAATGGTACTCTATTTTGAGCAACACAAAATGCAGGCAATAGCGATAAAACAAGGATTATTTTCTTCATTGTATTTTTTTAAAAGGCTGATTAAATTTATGTTGCAAATTAAGGTGATTGTTACTTTTTACCCAAATTTTATTCAAATAATACCTGTTAATTCATGACCTGATTAACGGCCCTCATGAATGACAATACTAAAGCAGTGTCTTTAATTCCATCTTCTTTTTCAAAATTGTTATTAATGTCTACACCAAAAAAATCTGGATGTTTGAATTGATGAATAGTAGGCGCATCACTTGGTTTGATACCGCCACCACCTATAAAAAATGGCTTTTCGATACTAGTATTTCCAATCATTTTCCAATCGAAAGCATTGGTTATTCCTCCTCTGTTCGATTTTATATTGCTGTCGAATGAGTAGTAGTCGCAAGCATCGTCATAATCATTTATGATGTTGTGAATTTTATCACTATCAAAATCGTCGATATAAAATGTTTTAATGACTTCTATTTCTTTAGACAACATTTTACACATTTCAGGAGATTCAGAACCATTTAATTGAATCAGATCTAAGCCGTAAACTTTCACAGTTTCTAGAATACTGCGGTAATCTAAATTGGTAAATACACCTACTTTTTTGATGTCAACATCTGCATATTTAATTTCTTCAGCAGGAATTTTACCGTAAACATTTTGATAGGATTTCACATCAAATACAAAACCGGCGTAATCAACAAACAATTTGTCAAGCTGCTCTAATTGCTCAATGCTTGTAATGCCGCAAACTTTCATGTTCATCATGTTGTAGGAAATTTTATTGGTAAAAATGGTGCTTAAAGTTACTCAAAAAGCCAATTACTTATTATTTTTTCTCCAACTGGAGTCATAATACTTTCGGGATGAAATTGAACGCCTCTGATATTTAATTCTCGATGTTTCAGCCCCATCACATTTCCATTGTCATCAGTTGCTGTAATCATTAGTTCCTTTGGAAAATCAGTTCTGTCTACAACCCAGCTATGGTAACGGCCAACGATAATCTTTTTTTCAAGTTCCTTAAACAATATTTCTGTTGAATCTATAATATCAATTTCATGAGCTACTCCATGAAACACCGAATCCAGATTTTTTAATTTCCCACCAAATACTTCACCAATCGCCTGATGGCCTAAACAAACACCTAAAATGGATTTTGAATAACCGTATTCCCTAATCAACGATTTCATTATTCCGGCTTCATCCGGTAAACCAGGCCCGGGAGACAAGATGATTTTATCAAAACGAGTCACATCTTCAAGTCCAATTTCATCGTTTTTAAAAACTTCAACTTTTACATGCAATAGCTTTTCTACCAGGTGAACCAGGTTGTAAGTGAAGGAATCGTAATTGTCTAAAATCAAAACTTTCATGTAAAAAAACAATTATTATTATTCAATCAACAAATTCATTGTCAATTAATAAAAGTAATTAACTGAAATAAAAAAGACGGTTTTAAGGCCGTCTTTTTTTATAGAAATTAAAAGTGATTAAGCGAATTTTTTAGCATCTTCCAAGAACTTGGCCAAACCAATATCTGTTAAAGGATGCTTTAATAAACCTAGTATAGAATCCAAAGGACAAGTACAAACATCAGCTCCCGCTTCAGCACATTTGATGATGTGATTAGGGTTGCGAATTGAAGCAGCAAGGATTTCTGTTTTATATCCTTGGATTGAATAAATCTGTCTCAACTGATGAATCAATTCCATACCATCCCAACCACTGTCGTCGATTCTTCCGATGAATGGAGACACGTAAGATGCCCCTGCTTTTGCAGCTAAAATCGCCTGACCGGCAGAGAAAACTAAAGTACAATTGGTTCTGATGCCATTATCTGTAAACCATTTGATGGCTTTGATACCGTCTTTAATCATCGGCACTTTTACTACAATATTTTTGTGAATTTGAACAAGCTTCTTACCTTCTGCAATCATGCCATCGAAATCTGTTGAAATCACTTCAGCACTGATATCACCATCCACCATGTCACAGATGGTTTTGTAATGTTGCATCACAGCGGCTTCACCTTTGATGCCTTCTTTTGCCATTAGTGAAGGATTGGTTGTTACACCGTCTAAAATTCCTAATTCATTGGCTTCTTTAATTTGAGCCAGATTGGCTGTATCGATAAAAAATTTCATTGGAGATGTTTGTTTGATTTGTTGCGCGAAGGTATGAGATAAAGTAAAAATTAAAAAGTCAAAAGTCAAAAAAATCGATCCTAAAATAATTTTCGATGAGTAAACCCAGTTTTTACTTTTTACTTTTAAATTTTGAATTTTTTAGAAAAAAAAATGGCAAGTTACTTACATCGCACCGCTCAACCATCTACCCTTGCTATCTTCCGATCCTGGGGGAATTCAACAGGAGCTGGTCGTATAAGACTTGCCGTGGCAAAGATAGGGGAAAATGTTTATTATTTGGGGTTGGGCGTTTGGAGTTAATTGTTTTTTCAAAAGGATAAAAAAGCCTGATGAGTTCATTAGTTTGCTTCTGAATAAAATTACCATTTTGAAAGTTATTTATGCTCAGCGTAAACTCTCCTTACTCACTTCTCAGCGGTAAAAAGAAAAACAGCAGTTTCGTTTAAAACGAAAACCCCGGCTTATCCGACCTTGAATCTATTGTAGACACTCCAATCAACTGGTCGTTTCTATCTGAGAAAGATTTGTAATAAAGCAAAATCGTGTATGAATTTTCAGTTTCCCAGTAATTTCCTTCTAATGCTATCTTATCTGTTGGGTCATTTTTGTTAACTGAAATATAGGTGTAGTTATAATAGCCTTGTTTCAAATTGGCAACCGTTTCATATTTACCTGTTTCCATATTATATTTCAGCTTCCAATTGTCAGTCAAATTGTAGTCCGTAAAAGCACCTGCGAGATAAAGTTCTCTATCTGGGTATGGCAATCCATCCGGACGTGCAAATGAAAAATGAACATTGGTATAATCTCCTTGCCAAAATGGATTGATACTTTCATAAGTGGTGATATTGTACATGCCATTGTAATCTGGAATGTAAATATATCGTTCTGCTGATCTGTCTTTATCAGTTTTTAAAAATAAATCGGCTTGATTCTTATTGTAAACACCACTATCTACCCTATCACTTAATAATCTAAAACTTCTTAAATCCAACCATCGCCATTCTTTACCTCCCGGAAAAACCCCAACGCTTTCAATATCATAAACCAAGTTATTACCTCTCACATAAGTAGGTACAATATCACGCTGGTTATTATCCCATCTGTTGTTTTGTAAAATCACCGCTTTCACTTGTTGGGCGGCACTAAAAGCATTGATGTCCATTAATGTTGCAGAAAACTTAACGCGCTGATGGGTATTGAATAATTGTGGCGTGAATGGCTGAACTATTGACGCATTAATTGAAGCTTTTTGCTCTGTTACCAAAAACTGTTTGGTAAACACTTTTTTACTCGTATCGCCATCCAAATACACCAACAACAAATAATTCCCCGACCTTGTTGGCATTGAATTTTGTTCAGGAAAAAATGCCTGATAATGGGTATACTGCTGGTAAGCAATGGAAGAATATCGGTAAGTAGTAATTCTGTTCTGGGTAAATCCTTTAATAAAATCAAATGCTGATAAATTAGCGGGCTTCCAGTTGTAATCGCAAAGTATGTAAGTGAAATAATAACTTTTATAGTTAGCATCCATATCATCAAATTCGAGCTCCAACTTGGTGTCGCTTTTTAGCTTATAAACAGGCAATTGCTGTTGATTTCCGTAAACAAATAATTGAGCTGTTTTGATGTTGGGTTGAAAAATTTGTTCAACTACCTGTGCTTTCAATGAAAAGCTTGTGCCCATAAAAAAGTAAAACAAAACGAAAACAACTCGGTTACAGAAATTCATTTGTAGTTTAATTAATTTAATTTTGAAAGATAGTAAAATTACATCGTATTGGATATCTCATTGTTCATTGCCAAAAG
>CANGEZ010000039.1 GCA_947452875.1 Chitinophagaceae bacterium | reverse complement strand
GCATTTAGAAACTACATCAAAAAATGGGCTTTCAAACACCCTACACCTTGGGATTTTTTCAATTCGATGAACAATGCTGCAGGAGAGGATTTGGGTTGGTTCTGGAGAGCATGGTTTCTGAATGATTATAGATTAGACCAAGCCATTACTGAAGTTAAAAACGAAGCAACAGGTCCTTTAGTTACCATATCAAATTTGAATCAAATGGCCATGCCTGTTACCCTTTCTTATGAAACAGAATTTGGCAAAAAAGACATCATCAAACTTCCTGTTGAAATCTGGAATAATGCATCAAGTTTCATTGTGAAAATTCCTGTGAAAGAAAAGCTGAAATCTGTTACCATTGATGCTGATAAAGTATTGCCGGATGTTAACTTTAAGAATAATGAATGGAAGCAGTAGACGCTGCGGTGGTTGAAGGTTTAACGGTTTAATGGTTTAATTCGCTTCGCTGGTTATGCCAACAAAGGTCTCTGACCGAGTTGAAAGCATTGGTTCAATGTTTTATGTCAATTCGTGAATTCGTGGCTATTTCTTCTAATCGCGAAGCGATGAAAACTTAGTTAATCTTAGTGCCTTGGTGACTTTGCGGCACAAAAACATTGCGTCCAAGCTCCCTTGCGAGCTTTGCATGAAACCCATTAAAGTTAGTCCCTACATCACAATCGGCTTCCCCCTTGGGGGATCGAGGGGGCCTTATTTAATTTTACTCAACCCCTCAAGACAAGAAGCGTCATTCGGTTTAATCAACAACGCTTTATTGAAAAGAGTTTTCGCATCATTTAGCCTACCCATATTCAAACAAGTCCAGGCCATTAAATGATTGGCATCGTAATCAAATGGATAAAGATTAATAAGCTTTTCAAATATTTTTGACGCCGTTTCGTATTTTTTACGATTGTAATAAATTACCCCCGACCAATAATTAGCAGTATAATTTTGAGGATCGATTTTTAATATCTCATCATATTCCTTCATGACTTTATCCCAATTTTCATTGGCAGCCAATGCTTTTACATAACCCAGTTTAGCTTCAATGGAATATGGCTTTAATGAAACTGCATGTTGATAGAACGACTGTGCTTGAGTGTAATTCTTGTTTAAATAATGAAGCCAACCTAATCTGAGATTTATTTCATAACTGTCTTTGTTGTTGAATGAAGTCAGGGCTGTGATGGCTTCGCTATATTTATAAGCCGACTCCTGCTTGTAGCTTTCACTGAATGCTTTTTGCATAGCGGCTTCGTTTTGTGCATTTGCCCAAAAACTAGCAAAGATGATGAATGATGTGGCGATTGATTTTTTTAAAATTTCCATGTGATACCTCCGTTGATTGAATGTTGATTGAAAATATAATTTGTGTAAAATAATTCTCGTTTCTCTGTCAGTACACCAATTTGCAACAGCAATTGTTTCATAGGAGCATAGTAAATGGATAAGCCAGCTTTTGCTAAATTGGGGTCAATGGCATTGTAAATATATAACCCGTCATTTTCAGCTCTGTTGCTGAATTTACCGATGGTCACATTGCCTTCTAACCATAATTTTTTATTTACTTTCAATCCAACAATCTGTTTCATGTTGATTTGATGATCTCCAGCATACTCTCTAAAACTGATATTGGATGAAGTGTAAAAATTCAAATTGCCTGATGGATAATAATCTGCTTGTATTTCATATTGCTTGAATCCGGTGTCGGATATTTTGCCCAATAAAATCGAACCTTGAACATTTAGATGATTCCCTAAATATTTCATCCCCAACATGCTGACATGATTTCGATAAATGATGTTGTTATTTGGCGTGTACAAGTAATGATAAGCAGCTTTCAATTGTAGATGATGGTCAATATTGAAAGTTATCAAATTATAATATTCTTTTTGTTTGATAGCAATGGAATCATTTCTTTGAACCAGTGTCAGAAATTTCTCATTGATGGTTTGATTGAATAAAACAGCCGATTGATTCATCGTAAATCTCCAACCCAATTGAGCGTTTAGGTTTATTCTGTTGTAAAAAGAATTGCCTCTATTTGAGTTATCAGTTGTTTTAAAGCTGCTTTCAATGCCTATTGATTTGATCTTGTATTTGCTTAATTTTTCTTTTTGAACTGTTTCTTTTGAAAAGTAACGGACATTGTAAATAGCAGCTTCCGACTGATTTAGATATTCTCTGCAATACCAAACATAATACCTTGCGGTTTCATTGTATTTGTCTTTATTCAAAATGTGCTGATAATGCTTTAAAGCTTCACTGTAATTTTTGTTTTGAACTGCTGCATAACCTAGGCGAAGACGCAAATATGTAAAGTCAACACCGTTTTCAATGGCTTTGTTTCCAAATTGAATGAGTTGATTCCAGTTTCCTTCAAGATAAAGTTGATAAGAATGTTGGTCTGTATACTCCGTACTTAATGTATCCTGAGCTTGCAGATTTTCTGAAAGTGAAAGTAACAAAAACGATATGATTATTGCATGAATTCGCATGTGGCGTTGATAGTTTTGTTTTTTAGTTGTAAGCTAAAACTGATGATTTTATTTTTTTCAATGTTGATGACGGCCGATGACATTTTCCTTTTTTTTCCAAACATTTGATAAGATTGTTGACTATTGATTGTCGTTTTGCCTCCACCAAGGAAATTATCTTCACCAATTGCTTTGCTTTCATAATCTAGTTTGATGAAAATGAAAAATGGTGAAAGTAAATCTTGTATCCATCGCGTAATACTGTTGCTGAATAAAGAAATCGGGTAGGCGTCTTTGATTGAAATATTGTTTTCTGTACTTAATAAAACTTTATAGGCAGCAACATAAAAGTAATAGAACAGCGATTTTTTGTTGCCGATAAAATTGGTGAAATAAAATACATTTCCGTTACAGAAAAAATAAGCGATGGCCTGTTGCTCTTTGCAATAGAAATATGTTTCGTTGTATTCGTCTGTAAACACTTCCCATTCCTCATCTTCCATTCCGGGGGCCTCAACTTTCATTACAAATCCAGGTTGAAATGAAAACGCCTCTTGCATTTGAAGATTGGAAATCACATTGCTGACAAAGCTGCCTTCTTCAGGAACAGAAATGTTATTAAAGCTTAATTGGTTTTCTTTTCTGGAATAAAAATTAGACAAAGGATAATGCAGTGTTTTAGAACCGATATGCGGTGTTGTCTGCAATTGAAAATGTAAATGTGGTTCTGGCGATCGTCCCGAATTGCCACAAAATGCGATGATGTCTTCCTTTCTTACAAAACTGTCTTTTTTTACTTTTACTGAATATTGTTTTAAATGAGACAACTTGCTGTAAAGGTTTGGCGCATGTTTGATGATGATGGTATTTCCCCAATTTTGGGTAGTGTTGTTTTTTCCGATTTCATTGTCTTCAATATAATCTATGATTTCTATGACAATCCCGTCTGCAGGAGCAATCACAGGCTTATTAAAACAATAAAAATGTTCGGGCAAATTTCCTGGATGCTGAAAAGTCTTCATTTGCTCATCCAGAATCACAAAATCTATAGCTTTCGACCACTCGCCTTTATGGGTAATTGTTCCATCATAACCCTGACTAATCATCCATTCGCCCAATACAGGCAAACTTAATTGTTGGTAGTATCGGTTGTATAGTCTTTCTTTTCCATTGAGATAGCGGTAAAGGTTTATCTCAGGATTGTAATATTGAATAGGAGTGGTAACGATCCTGCCGGGATTTTTTCTTAATTGTAAGCAGTACAAAAACAATATCACAATCATACAAAATGGCAATGAAAAAACAGGCAAGCCAAAACTGTAAGTTATTGTTCCTAATCCGACAACAAGCAAATAGGAGATGGGAACGGTTATCAAGGTCCATAAAAAAGATCTCAGCGAAGGAATTAAGTAAAACCCGCCAAGTGCAATAGCAACAAGGATGAAATTGGTTCCCATATTGTAATAAGACAAATCTCCGGTTTTGAAACCACCCATCAAATAGTTAAACAGGATGGCGATTGAATATCCTGTTATTGCCAAAATGAATGAAATACGTGAATTGATTAATAAACCTATCGACAATAAAATACCTGCAAGGATATTTCCCTGAAAAATAATCGCACTCATGGACCTGAAAAATCCGGAAATGTAAGGAGCCAACTGCAAGTTTTCCAATGCCTGTACAAAATTGAGTAAGGTGGTTCCTCCAATGGCATAAGTTTCATTTACCCAATATAAATTTCGTTGGGTTAAGCCCATATAACCAAATTGCTTTGACGCCAGCAAAACAATCCATGTTGTAAAAATGAACGCCAGTGAAAGTCCAGGTATGTTTTTGGCATTCAGCTTTGATGAAATGGCAACCGATAAAAGCATGGTAAGTACAGAACCAATAATCAACAATAAAAGAAATGCATTTCCCCATTGAAAATTAGCGGCGAAACCCAAACCGAAAAGCAAAGCGCTATAACTGTATAATCCGGATTTAATTTGATTCGTGTCAAATCCCAATAACCTAGAAGTGATTACAGATGTGAAAACGGCAATCAATCCAGCCAATCCCGATTGAGGAATAAAAAAGCTAATTAATAATACCAGCCACGAAAAAAAAGACTGCTGTGTAAAAAACAACATGCCGTAACTATTCAATACACTTTTGAAAATGGATTGTATTTCCGTGGTCTTCTTTGATAATACTTTCATTACAAACTGATAGATGAAAGATGTTTTGGCATTTCTTCAAGCTGCTCAATATACTTCAAATCTTCGGCTTTTCTGATTAGATGGGTATTGCCTGATTCATCAATCATTACCACATTAGGTCGCATTTGAATAAACTGCATCCATTGCGTCATGTTGTAGGCGCCAACACGATGAACGACTACTTGGTCGCCGCGGTTGAGTAAAGGCAAATTCACCGATTCTCTAACCATGTCGATATTCATGCATAAAGGACCATACAAAACCATGTCTTCTGTATGATGTGTGAAATCCTGCGCCGGACTGATTTTATGTTCGTACCAAAATGAAGTGAAAAGTATATTCACGCCGAAGTCCATAATTGTGGCTCTTCTGCCGTCGCTTAATCTTTTATTGGCTAAAACAGAACCTAGCAAATAACCGGCTTCGTCTACCAAGGCTCTACCTGTTTCAAGAATCAGCAAAGGCAACTCATCGGTTTTGAAACCTGCATTCAAAATGGCATTTGTAATGGCTTCCGCAAAATCGTCGATGGATGGGTTGGTGTCTGATGCAGGTAAATATGCGCCTCTTAATGTATTCGCTGATGGAAATCCACCGCCTAAATCTAGATATTGAATGGATGCATTTAGCTGAGATTTGCATTTGAAAGCCAAGTCACTGAGTTTATTTACTGCGACAGCATAAGCATCTGAAGACAACATGTAAGTTCCAATATGACAATGCAAACCGGTTAACTGCAATTTGCCTGAAGCCACAATTTTAGTCAATGCGTTCCATGCCGAACCATTTTCATAATTAAAACCAAAACGATCCCACATTGGATATACACCTGTATCCATGTTCACGCGGATGGCTACGCGAGGTTTTTTATCCAAATGTTCGCAAATTTCTATCAGTTGGTATAGTTCATCGAAATGATCAATGTGAATAAGAGAATCATTCTTTATTGCGAGCAACAATTCTTCGTTTGTTTTTTCGGGACCGTTGAAAATGATTTTGTTTCCTGGTACACCATTACCTAAAGCTTTATTATACTCAAATCCGCTAACTACTTCAGCCCAACTACCTTCTTGGTGAAAAATATTGCAAACTGCATTGATATAATTTGTTTTATAACTCCAGGCAAACTGTACTTTAGGATATCTTGTTTTGAAAGCTCTTACTGCTTCTTTATAAGTTTTTCGGATGGTTCTTTCGCTCATAACAAAAACAGGGGAGCCATATTCTTTTATAATAGAGGCTACGGAAACGCCGTCGATTTGTTTTACGGGTTCGTATTCTGTTCTGGTGCCAAATTTATTCATCAATCCGGCATTCATTTTTTGGATGACGGGTCTTTCGTATCTTAATTTGCTCATATTTTAGTTTAGTTATTTTAATTATTGAATTGAATTATAGTTCTCCAAATGCACTTATTTTTTGAAACTCGCTGACATCGGTGATATGGTCCCAAGAGTAGCGGATGAAAATTTTCCCTACTTCATATTGGGTGAATGGTTCAATGGTTTCTCCAAGTGCGAGTTTTACGAGAGAAGCCGGTTGGTTTTGTCCAGCTGCTGCTGATAAATAGATCCATGCCGGAAATCTGGGGTTGATTTCCATGATGAATAATTTTCCTTCTGCTGTCATCATGATTTCAAGTTCACATCCGCCTTTCCAATTTGTTGCTGAAACAAAAGATTTAGCTAGGTTAATAAGCTTTTCATCTTCCAATGTGATGCCGGCCCAGGCTTTGCCTTTGTCCGTAATGTATAATTTACGCATCGGAATGACGCTTGTGGCATTACCTTTTCCATCCCCAAGTACTGCAATATTAATTTCGGTACCCGTTATAAACTCTTGAACAATAATAGGATATCCCCATTTTGCTGATAGTTTATAAAATGCTTTTTGTGCTTGCTCGAGAGTATGTGCTATAATCGCATCGTAGAATTTTCCTTTCACCACCAAAGGGAAATTTAGTTCTTCGGAGCAGCCATGTAAATCTCCAACATGGTAAATTATTTTATCCTTAGGGACAAGTAGTTCGTACTTTTTGCCAAAATTGTAAAGGTTGATTTTGTCTCTGGCATCGAATTGCTCTTGGGTGGGAAGGAAAGTTTGGATGCCAATCGTTCTTAGTGTTGGTTGAAGCTTGATGAAGTTATATAACTCAGCATCAAAATTGGGGATGATGACTGAGATATTTTCTTTCTCATGTATGTATCTAATTCTAGAAATTAAAGCTTCAGCTCCTGCGGAAGGATAGGGGATTTGGTATGTTTTGTCCACCACTTCGTGTAAATAAATACCAGGTTCAAGTGTCTCGTAGGATAGTCCGATGATTCTGATGTTTTCTTTGAACTCATCTCTTAATGCTCTGATAACTGCAACACCAGGTCCGGGGCTATCGATCGCGTTTAAGCCGGTTACAGCTACGACTATTTTGTTTTTTATTTTCGTCATTTAATTTAGTTAAATATCAGTTATCCAATAGGTTAGCGTCTCTTAATTGTAATAAAAAATCATCCCAATCTTTTTCCAATTGGCCATTTTCTACATCGTATTTTTCTTGAATGTTTTTTTTGATTTCGGAAACTGATAAACCTTGTTTGAGGAGTGTGATAATTTCAGAGGCCAAAGGGTTGGCGGAAAATGAATCACCTGTGGCCGGGTTAAAAATAAACCCCGATTCACTGGTAGCAATGTTTTTTCTCAACTGCATGTTTTATGATTTTTGATTAACTACGAAAGTTTTAGTACATCAAAAATACAGAGTTGAGTTGACATGAGAAAATAAAAAAGGGAATTTTGGTTTATTTAACAGAAGGGAGTGCGGTGCTCTGGTTTAAGGGTTTAATTCGCTATGCTGGTTTAAGGGTTTAAATCACTACGTTGGTTTAAGGGTTTAATTCGCTTCGCTGGTATAAAGGTTTAAAACGCTTCGCTTGTTTAAATAACCTTAAACCAGCGAAGCGATTTAAACATTAAACCTTTAAACCCAATTATCCAGCATCCAATATCCAGCTTATCCAGCCTATCTAGTACCCCCTCAACTTCACCCATATATAATCATCCATCAACACACTATTTTTAAAAACAGATTTTCTTCTAACGCCTTCAAGATAGTAGCCGTTTTTTTCAAGGGCTCGCATGGAAGCTTTGTTGCTTTCAAAGACTTCGGCATAAATTCTGACAATGTCGAAATAATAAAAACTGTATTCAGTCATTTGTCGGATGGCTTCTGAAGCAATTCCTTTTCCCCAGAAAGGCTCTCCAATCCAATAGCCTATTTCTGCAGATAATACATATACATCAGTATTAAAAATGAGTCCGATGCCACCTATAGCTTCACCTTCAAACTCAATAGCAAAATTGATCATGGGGATTGCCGCTTCCGATGAGGCTATCCAACTTTGCGCGTGTTCTCGTGTATATGGATGTGGGAAATAATTTCTGAGATTGTTCCAAATATTGATGTTATCTGCATATTTCACCAGATTGTCAATATCGCTTTCATTCCATGGTCTGATTAGTACTGACATGTTTCAAAAATAGGATTGAATTTGAGAATGGCAAAAATTAACTGTTTTCCTAACATCAATGTTTCTTGATTTTTTTATTCCCTTGCATATGCATCCATTTTTTGGAAAACATATAACCTGATGCCATGAACAAAATCGACAACCAATAGACAAACTCATTACTCCAGGCTATTGATAATGAGATATAATGAAGCTTCATGAAATACCAGGTGTAAGCTAAATAAAGTGAAATGGATATAATCTCTATTTGCAGGTTAATCCTTGTATTTCCAGTTCCAGTAACGGCATTTAACCAAATATTAGAAACGCTCATAAAGATCATCCCTAAAGAAACCATTCTGATTACAGGAACTCCTTCTGCAAGAAATGACTTGTCTTGTCCGAATAATGAGAAAAAAGTAACAGGAAACAAATTCAGAAAACAAATCATCACCATGCAAAGCCCAAGACTCCATAATGATATTTTCTTCACTACTGGGATAACCATTTCTTTTCTGTTTTGACCAATCAGATTAGATACCATAGTATTACTTGTTCCAGCAAATGCCCATATAAATACACCTGCCAATCCAAATACATTCCGCATGGTATTGCTAACTGCTTTTGCAATCGGGCCCTTTGATTCAATCAACAAAAAGAATATCAACCAAGTAGTTAAGCTGATGATAAACTGAAGAATCAATGGTAACGCAATTTTCTTGATTTCTTTGCTAATAACATCGTTGTAAGAAAAGCTTTTCAGTAAACCGTATTTCTTTTTTAATCCTGTAATAAAAATGACGGCAAATACAACAATCATTCCTGTACATTCAGCTATTACAGAAGCAACAGCAGCGCCATTGAATCCCATTTGCGGAAATCCCATTTTACCAAAGATGAGCAGATAATCAAATAATACATTTATCAAGGCTTCAAATAAGAATCCAATCATCAGAAACCTGCTGTTTAAACTAGAAATCAGAAATGAATTGCCCATTTGAAATAGAAACAAAAATGGCAGGCCCAGAATCCTGATTCTTAAAAAACTCATCTCCATGGGGTATGAATCCGGACTAGAAACTTGCTGTAAAATAAACGGAGCAATGAACCAAGTGAATAAAATAAATAAAACAGAAAGTTGAATACTGATGCGTATACCCTGGCTTAATACTGTTTTAAATGCCTCTGGTTTTCCAGAACCTGCATATCCTGAGAATACAGATTGCATAGAGCTGTTGAGCCCATGTCCCGCTACGGCAAAAATTAAATAAAATACTCCGGTAATTCCTGCATTTCCTAATGCCTGGTTGCTGAGATGTCCTAAAAAAATACTATTTACAAGTAAGTTTAACTGAGGCACTAGAATGGCCAACGTAATCGGCATGGCTATTGATAAAATTTGCCTGCTGTCAACTTTGACTTTTAAATCATTATTTGAAGGATAAGATTCCATTATATGAGCAAATTTATTCTTAATTTGCCGACTCAAATTATTTTTTTGAAATTAGGTTACAACATACCACTTAAAGACTCAGGAAACCAATCCCTTCAATTATTGATTGAATTGGGAGATTTCGGTTTTTCATTAATCTGGACAGATACTCAAAAAAAACAAATAGCGGCAATAGCAGTTTATATTTTTGAAGAAGAGGATGATAAAATTGAGCAAATTCGAAATACTTTCATTAATGCAGTAATACCTGGAAAAGATCAAAAAGGTGTAAAGATTTTCTACAATTTTAAAGAATCTATGATCATCCCAACTAAGTATTATAATGAAGATTTAAATGAACAAATGTTGTCTTTGCTTTTTGGAGAAAATGAGAATAGCGTCATCCGAACCGACAAATTAGATAAACTTCAGATTTGCAATATTTATCGATTGCCCGCTGAATTGGATCATTTCATTACTAGTTCTTTTCCTCAAGTAAATTATATTCATTCTTCTAGTTGCCAGATTCAGCAACAATTCTCTGCAACAGAAATGGTATGTATCGTTTTTTATAACGCTATTAAAGTGATGTTGTATATTGACGGGCATTTACATCTTGTTCAACAATTTAAGTACAACGGTCCTGAAGATGTGTCTTATCATTTGTTGAATATTTGTAAACAACACGATTTGCAACCAACAGAAATTAAATTGCACATTAGTGGTATGATTGTACAAGACTCAATTTTATTCCAGCATTTGTATAATTACTTCTTGCATATTGATTTTATTGCCGTGTCTGATCAGATTAAAATGAAAGATGACATCAACGATTTGCCAGCACATTTTTTTAGCCATTTAACCGAACTCGCCACATGCGAATTATAAGCGGCAAATACGGAGGAAGAAGGATACAGCCTCCTGCAAACATGCCACACACAAGGCCTACAACCGACATCGCGAAGGAAGGACTTTTCAATATTCTGCAAAACAATATCGACTTTGAAGAAATTGTTTCACTTGATTTATTTGGCGGAACGGGTTGTATCAGTTACGAATTGGCAAGCAGAGGCGCGCTGGATTTAACCATCGTAGAGAAAGATCCTAAAATGTATGAGTTTATTAAAAAGACTTCAGCCATGTTGGGTATAGAGAATTTCAATTTGATAAAACAAGATGTCTTTGGTTATATCAATACTTGTCACAATCAATATAATTTCATTTTCGCCGGACCGCCATATGCATTGACAACCATTGATGATTTACCACGTTTGATATTTCAAAAACAATTGCTCAAAAAAGGTGGTTGGTTTGTGCTGGAGCATACACCAAGAAATGATTACAAGAAATTTGATTTTTACAAAACAGAAAGAAATTATGGGACTACCATATTTTCAATTTTTATTCAAGATTAAATAGATGCATTTTGTTGAAGAGTTTCAGATACATGTTGTTTCCTTTTGCATTAATCTATAGGATTATCATAAGATTGCGAAACCTGCTATATGATGCCAATATTCTAAAGTCGTCTGATTTTAATTTCCCCATTATATGTATTGGAAATGTGGCAGTAGGAGGTACTGGGAAAACGCCAATGACTGAATACCTAATTGAATTGTTGCAAGGACCGCATCAAGTGGCGACTTTAAGTAGGGGCTATAAAAGAAGAACAAAAGGCTTTGCTATCGCCGGTCCGCAAACAACAGCAATAGAAATAGGGGATGAGCCTATGCAATTTCATCAGAAATTTCCTGATGTAACAGTCGCTGTTGGAGAAGAAAGATTGGTTGCCATTCCTCAGATTTTATATCAACATCCAAATACTTCAGTCATTCTCCTTGATGATGCGTTCCAGCACCGCGCTGTAAGAGCCGGATTAAATATTTTACTTACTGAATACAGTAACCTTTACACCAGAGATTTTATGATGCCGTCTGGTGATTTACGTGATGAACGCAAAAGCAGCAAAAGAGCACATATCATCATTGTAACCAAATGTCCTGAAAATCTTAGTCAGGTTGAAAGAAGCAAATTAGTCTCTGAATTAAACCCTTTGCCCAATCAACATGTTTTTTTTACAACCATTCAATATGGTACACCTTACCATTTGTTTACTAGCGATAAGTTGAAAATTGAAAATGCCCATAATGTGTTGTTGCTTTGTGGTATCGCCAATCCCATGCCAGTGAAAAAATACCTTAATGAGCATGTGCATTCTTTTGAAATGCTGAAATTTAAAGACCACCATATTTTCAATAGCACGGATCTCAATGAAATACAAAAACAGTTTCAGAGAAATACGTCAGCCAATAAAATCATCATCACCACAGAAAAAGATGCGGTACGACTTTTGAAATTCAAAAATGAAATGACAGATTTGCCCATTTATGTATTGCCAGTGAAGCATCATTTTCTTTTTAATGAGTCGGCCAATTTCAATAAGCTGGTACTTGATTTTATAGATTCTTACAAGAAAAAAG
>CANGEZ010000038.1 GCA_947452875.1 Chitinophagaceae bacterium | reverse complement strand
CGGATTAATTTAATTTTCTCACCTTCTACATTATCAGTAAATAATTTTTTTTCAATCTGACCTTTATTATTACTGATCACTTCGTTGGCAACATTGAGAATGTTTTTTGTACTCCTATAATTCTGCTCAAGTTTCACCACCGTTATTTCATCATAATCTTTTTGAAACTGAAGTATATTTTCAATTGTAGCTCCACGGAAACTATAAATACTTTGCGCATCATCACCTACCACGCATACATTTTCATGCATGGCACCAAGTAGTTTGACGATTTCATATTGCACCACATTGGTATCTTGATACTCATCAATCATGATGTATTTAAACTTGTGCTGGAACTTGCTTAAACATTCTGGAAATGTACTCAGCAGAACATACATTTTAAACAGTAAATCATCGAAATCCATGGCCCCGTTTTTAAAACAACGGGCTGCATAAGATTTATAAATAGCGCCAATTTCAGGACGATTGGCTTTGTAGTCTTCTTGTTGTAAATGATAATCATTGGCATATTCCTCAGGACCTACCAAAGCATTCTTCGCTTTTGAAATTCTACCTAAAACAATATTGGGTTTGTAATGCTTTTCATCCAGATTCATTTCTCTCACAATTGTCTTCAACACCGATTTGGCATCATCGCCATCATATATGGTAAAGTCGCTGGGATAACCAAGTTTTGAGGCTTCACCTCTGAGAATTCTGGCAAATACGCTATGAAAAGTACCAATGTATAAATTTCTGGCTTCGTTATTACCTAGAATGCGCTGAATACGCTCTTTCATCTCTGCTGCAGCCTTATTCGTAAAAGTCAATGCAAGAATGTTAAATGCGTCAACGCCCATAGACATCAAGTGTGCAATTCTTGTTGTAATCACCTTTGTTTTTCCACTGCCGGCACCGGCAATGATCATAATGGGTCCGTCTTTGTGCAACACCGCGGTACGCTGCGGCTCGTTCAATTCATCTATATAATGGGGCATACGACAAATTTACGAACGGCAGTATTGGGAATGATTAATGTTGAGAAATATTTATTGAAGGGGGATGGAGACTAGATACTGGATACTAGATGCTGGATTCTGGTTAGTACTTCTCAGCAATGTCTCCTGAATGGGACGTTGCGTATTTTAGAGCAAGATTTGCTGGATGGGCTAGATATGCTGGATAGGCTAGATATGCTGGATGGGCTAGATAAGCTGGATAGGCTGGATGTGCTAGATAGGCTGGATAGGCTGGATGTGCTAGATAAGGTAAATAAAGTTCATTGGTACTGAATAAACTTCAGTGAAATTATTTGGCTGTTCGAGTTGAGAACACGTAATATTGCAATATTGCGATATCGCAATATTACGACAAGACAGAATCCTCAACCCAAACCCCAATCACCCTCAACAATATTCCTTTTATCAAAACTGACATTTTGATTTCCTGCTCCGATTATCTGATTTTTTTTGTAATTTGTCGCTCATTTCAACGCATATGAACTCTAACTCTACTAAGCTATTTATATCTTTTTGTTTTTCTATACTTATCATAAGCTCATGCTCTCAGCCAGATGTTAATTACGGAGGCGTGGGTGGAGGATTGCCTACAAATTATATTACGATATTAAAAGACAGAGTAAAGCCTGCAAATCTCACTGTTTCGGTTGGATCCACCATCACATTCCTGAATCAGTCAGATAGCAACCAAACAATCGTAGCTGATAATTTCGCTTCATTGGTATCTCCAACTTTAGTCCCCACCGATCATTATTTTTTCAATAAAACATATCAGGACACCATCATTTATTTTCACTCCGTAGAACACCCCAATCTTGCAGGAACAATTACTTTAAGACCTTAATTAGTTACCTACTCAACTTTTGTTTAATTTCTTTTACCTTCTTTTAAAATTTATTAAGGCATTTTTATTTTTATAATATGGCTGAATTTAAAAGGGTTTAAGCATTATAAACTATGTATTTTTGGATACACAAACCAAAGTACTTCTACTTAATTATCAATCACATACACAATAAAAAGCGCTTAAAAACGCTTATATATGCACAACCTTTGAAAAACAAATGAAGAAGAAAAAACTGCTGGATACGATAGATAGGCTAGATACTAAATGCTGGATTCTAGATAGGCTGGATACGCCGAATACACTATTGAATTATTAAGAAAATTTTCATTTCATTTACTGGTCAAAACACAAACAACTGCTGTTGATTTTATACAGCTATAAGATACTTTTTGTTAGGCACTACAGGACAACGAGAAGCCCCGAATTGGACGGGGCTTCTATTTTTTTATTAGCCCCCTAAATCCCCCGAAGGGGGACTTTTATTATGCTTTGCTGGAGCGCCTCAACATAAAGTTGATTTCAATTCATTATTACAAAATGCTTAATAAGTACAAATAAATATAACTTCCAAAATAATACACAATCAAAGTCCCCACTTGGGGGATTTAGGGGGCTTTTATAAATACCAACCCGCAAGTTGTGTCAACACACCAATAATCAATCCACCATAAATATCAAATGGCGAATGCGCTTTTAATATCATTCTTGAAGTACAAACCATTCCGGTTATGATCAACACAGCTGCAAATGGCCATGTCATCATCATATCTTGTGAGTTGCACAAAAGATAGAAAAAGCCAAGCCAACCGCCCACACCTACTGCATGCATACTTACCTTAAAATAAATATTAGCAATCAATGCTGCAGATGAAGCTAAAAACAACCCGAGCAAGTAAGACACCCAAACTTCCGGGTATTGAGATTGCTCCTTAAATACATGGTATGCCCAAAAGAAAAAAATACCTGAAGCGATATAAGGAATGATGCGGTCTTTTTGAGTTTTAAGAAAAATAGAATCTATAAAACCTACCGCTTTTAATAACAACACACTGAGCAATGGAAAAAACAATAAATTAATAATAACGATAAAGATTACACGAACTTTTGTGACATCAGAAAAACCTGTAAAAGCCGTAGGATGCAAATAGAGTAAAAACAATATGATATACAAGGGCACAAATAAAGGATGAAAAAGATAAGAATTTAAATGCGCAAAAACTTTTGCAGGCAAGCCGAAGCTTATTGTTGAATTTTTTTTCTGATTGATCTCCTTGTTGTTTTCCATTATATTTTTTTTCTTAACCTGGCCACAGGTATATTCAACTGTTCACGATATTTAGCTACAGTTCTTCTGGCTATGTTATACCCTTTCTGTTGAAGCATTTCAGTTAATGCCTCATCACTGTAAGGATTTTTTTTGCTCTCCGCTTCTATCAAATCTGATAAAATTCTTTTCACTTCTCTAGTACTTACTTCTTCTCCGGAATCTGTTTGTAGACTTTCACTGAAAAAGAATTTAAGTCTGTAAGTTCCAAATTCTGTTTGCACAAATTTACTGTTAGCTACCCTACTCACGGTAGAAATATCTTGCATGGTTTTTTCTGCAACGTCTTTCAATATCATGGGCTTCAAGTCCATCTCATCGCCTGTGAGGAAAAAATTATATTGATAATTCATGATGGCCTCCATAGTGTTCAACAAAGTGTTTTGTCTTTGTTTGATAGCATCAATAAACCATTTTGCGGAATCCAATTTTTGCTTGATAAACATCACTGCTTCTTTCTGACTCTTATTGTCTTTTTTACTTTTTTCATAATGATTGAGCATATCTCTGTATCCATCACTAACTCTCAAATCCGGTGCATTTTTGCTATTTAATGAAAGCTCTAGTTTGCCAGCGTTGTTATTGATAAAAAAATCAGGTATGATATAGTTTTCAGATCTTGAAGCATCTCCTGGCATAATTCCAGGCCGAGGATTCAATTTAATAATTTGATTGATAATGCCCCTTAGTTGATCATCTGAAAGTGACAATCCTCTTTGTATTTTTTCGTAGTGTTTCTTGGTAAATTCTTCAAAATATAATTTCAATACTTTAATAGCTAACACAGTGTCTTGGGAAGGATTGGGTAAGCGATGCAGTTGTAACAATAAACATTCTTGTAAATCTTTTGCTGCAACTCCGGCAGGATCAAAATCCTGAATCAACGAAATGATGTAGTTCACCAACCTTTCATCGGCTTCAATGTTTTGTCTGAAGGCAAGGTCATCAATAATTGATGTTACCTCTCTTCTCAAATAGCCATCGTCATCTAAACTACCTATGATTTGTTCTGCAATTTTTTGTTCCTTTTCATTTAGCTTTAATAAACCCAGTTGTTGAATCATGAGCTCATTAAATGAAACTTCCACTTTATGTGGAGTGGTTCTGTTCTCGTCTGCTTCTGGATAATTATCATCCCGTAATTTGTAATCACCAATATCATCATCACCTTCTTGTACATATTCACTGATGTCAATATTATCATATTCTTCCTCACTTCCATCGGGTTCAAAATCATCCTCATTGTTTTCGGCAAATTCATCTTTGATGTCAAATTCATCTTCATGGCCTTCTTCCACTTGTTCGAGTGCAGGGTTTTCTTCAAGCTCCTCCTTTATCCGCTCTTCCAATTGGGCAGTAGGAATCTGCAGCAATTTCATCAGTTGAATTTGCTGCGGACTCAGTTTTTGTAGCATCTTCTGCTGTAAACTTTGCTGCATGGCCATGGCGGATAATTAAATCAATTGTAAATTTACACAATAGATTTCCGTAAGTTGAAACAAAAGCAGTTATTTTTATTTTTTTGCATGATTTTTGTGGTGAAGCTTGCTTTTGCACAAAAAAACGATTATTTTAAAAATAATACGTCATCCATTCAACATATTTCAATCATTACTAAAATCTCTTCAAATCCTTTATTGAAGAGCATCCCAGAGAATTATTATTTACAAAACATCGGCATTTTTTGTACGCAGGAATGGAAATTTGAGAAGGCAACAAAAATCCCATTAAGAATCAGAGTCGGCAGTTTACAACAATGTAATTGGTTGGAAGGAAAAAAATATTGGGAGAATTATTGATTTTTTTGGATAACCAAGAATGGGTTTCACGCAAAGCTCGCAAGGGGGCAACGATGCAATAATTTTTGCCACTAAGACACTAAGGCACAAAGATTCACAAAGTCAATCATTCTGATTGCTCCCTTCTCCTTTTGGGGAAGGGTTGGGAATGGGGTTTTTATTCATGAGAAACTGATTTTCATTTCCAAAATACCACTTTTACATTGGATATTCTACATTTTACATTTCCCTCACTTCATCTTCGGCGTCATCGCCGGTTCTTTAAAATAATTCAATCTCAAACTGTCACTCCATCCATTGAGATTTTTTTCTAGCGAACGACTGCTATAAAACATCATGCCTTGAATATTTGGCGTTTTTCTGATTTTTTCAATTTGAATAGGTAATAAATTCTTATCGCTCCAGGCTTTATTACAACCTGCTCTATAAACTCCCAATCCGATATAACATTTTTTTCCATTGGTATTTTTACTCCACCAATCCAACACCACATCGAATGGAACATGCTTGCTGGTCATTTCCCAATAAAGTTGTGGAGCGATATAATCCACCCAGTCTTTTTTCAACCACAATAAAATATCGGCATATAAATAATCATAATCCGTAGGCCCGGCTTGTGTTTTACTGCCACGTGGATCACGATCCGAATTTCTCCATACACCAAATGGACTCACTCCAAATTGACAATTGCTATTTATTTTTTTGATTTCAGTATATAGATTTGAAATGATTGAATCAACATTGCTTCTTCTCCAATCATCCAATTTCATGTTGTTACCATAAAGTCCATAAGTTTTTTCATCATGAAACTTAACCCCAGGCAATGGATAAGGATAAAAATAATCATCGATGTGAATAGCGTCTACGGGATAACGTTTTACAATATCTTTTACTACATTAACTACATATTGTCTAGCCTCATTATTTCCAGGATCAAAAAATAATTTATTGCCATATTGAATGAACCACTCGCGATGTTGCTTTGTGATATGGTTTTCAGCAATTGAAGACTTCTCAATATTTTGAACCGCTCTAAATGGATTGATCCAGGCGTGAAATTCCATTCCGCGTTTATGCGTTTCAGTGATCATGAACTCCAATGGATCAAAAAAAGGCTCAGGCGCTTGACCTTGTATTCCTGTAAGCCACTGACTCCAGGGCTCGTAAGGCGAAGGATAAAATGCATCTGAAGAAGGACGTATTTGAACTATGATGGTATTGATGCCATTACAAAAATGGGTGTCCAACAAACGAAGAAAAGCGTCTTTGTGTAATTGGGCTTCAACTGATGCGGTATCGGGCCAGTCGATATTATCAACGGTAGCCACCCAAACAGCTCTCATTTCAGTTTTCATATTTACATTCTGTGCAAATACCTGAAATTGAATAAGTGCAAGAAAAATAAAAACTATGGTACGAATTTTAATCATATAAGAAATGCAATATTATTGAAATCAAATCTAAGTAGGTGTTAATTGTCCTTGTTTTCTGATGTTGACGACAGATTTCTAACAATAACAAATTCATTGAGATAAATTTTAACCAGAACCATAAAATAGCTGATCAATAAAGGCCCGAATATTAATCCAACAAATCCGAATAAATTAAGACCAACAATTACTCCTAGAATGGTTACTAAAGGATGTACGTCGCCTATTTTTTTCATGAGTGTAATCCTAGCCACATAGTCAACATTCCCTGTTACGATAACACTGTATAAAGTAAGTCCTGTTGCATAAAATTCATTCCCTGTTGCATACATATACGCTACTAGTGGAACCCAAACAATCATGGTACCCACCATTGGAAAAAATGCAAAAAGCCCAGTAAAAAATCCCCACAATGGCCAATCATTAACACCAAAAATCCAATAACCCAAAGCAGCAAAAACACCTTGTACAATACAAATAATAGGAATGCCAAGCGCATTGGCTTTCACCATCATTTTAGTTTCTTCCGCAAGCAAATCAATATTTTCGTTTTTCAGCGGAATGATTTTGGATAAATATAATTCTACACTTTTTCCACCGGTAAGTAAATAATAATACAGGAAAAACATCATTAACAAATTACCCAACATAACCGCAGTACTATTTAGCAACTGTGGCACGAAAGCAGATATTTTTGCTGCGGTTTCTTTGGCATTATCTGCAGTGAACAAATCCATGCCTGTTGAAGCTTTTATTTTATCTGCAATAATCTGAATGCCTTGTATAAGCTTGTCTTGTTGATCTGTAATTAATTTTAATTTAGGACTAACCAATTCAATTCCTATATAAATGGGAATAGCAATCAAAATGATAAATGCCAGTATGAAAAGCAAAGCAGTTAACCCTTTCTTCCACTTGAATTTAAAAATGAATTGAAAATACAATGAACGACTTAAAATATATAAAGTAATACCACCTAAGAAACCAGGAATAAATAATGTTAATTCAAAAATCAATAAAACAGCAATAATCACAATTAACATGAACACGACTACCTGTCTAAATCTCTCATTAAATGAATTTTCCATTGTTATTTTTTAATGTGAATTTTTAATCTTCCCAAACCGAAACACCTTCACTGCAGTTGGCACAAATATCAATATTTTTTCTGCTTTTCATGAGCTCCTTTCTGAATTGTTTGTAATTGTCATTTTTCCAGATATCAGCAAATGATTGCGTTTTCAGATTACCCAATTGATGAGTAGCGTCTTTGTCAAAACAACAAGGCACGACAAGACCATCCCAGGTAATTACATTGGCATGCCATAATTTCCAGCAACGATTGGCTAATTTATTTTTAAGGCGGTATGAGCCGTCAGCATTTTTTTTATACCTACTGTATTTTTCATTTTCAGGAATCAATTGATTTGGATCATTTTCATAATCATAAACTTGTGCTGTTTTAAAACGAACTTCGTCTACGCCTACCTGTTTGGCTAAGGCTTTAATTTCTTCAATCTGATGCTCATTAGGTTTGACCACTAGAAATTGAAAAAATACAAATGGTGTTTTGCTGTTTAAAGCTTTCTTCCATTTTACAATATTTTTTGCGCCTTCTAAAACCTTTTCGAGATTGCCACCAACCCGATATTGTTTGTAAACATCCTGAGTTGTACCATCGATGGAAATAATCAATCGATCCAATCCACTTTCCACTGTTTTTTTAGCCATTTCATCTGTGAGATAATGGGCGTTGGTAGAGGTTGCTGTATAAATTTTCTTTTTATTCGCATAGGCAACCATATCCAAAAAATCAGGATTCAAATAAGGCTCACCTTGGAAATAAAAAATTAAATACAGAACATGTTTGTGCAGATCATCAATTGTTTGTTTGAAGAAATTATTTTGCAACATTCCGGTCGGCCTGGTGAAGGCTCTTAATCCACTCGGACATTCAGGACATCTGAGATTGCAACTGGTAGTGGGTTCAAAGGATATGGAAACAGGAAGACCCCATTGAATGGGGGTTTTTCTAAATCTACTGATTTGATAACTGGAATAAACCTTCAATGCATTCCAAATTCTTCCAACAGTAAGCTTGCTGATTAGATTAATGGAATCATTTACATTGAACTGAGGCATGCGACAAAATTAATGTTATTTGTCGCAAGTAGTTTGAACTTTTAGTGTATGAAATAATTTACTTAGGTACAGAAATATTTAAAAACGAAAGCAAGGAACTTCAGTCATACATGTACTGAAATCTTCTTCACAAAGTTGATTATTGATTTCAGTATCAACTGGAGTATAAATCTGATCTTTAAAACACAATGTGCCTTGTTCGTAATTTTCGTAATTTTCAAAAATTACATTTAGCGTGATAAAGTTCATTACATAATTTCTGGTTTCTTTAGGTAAGAACTGCTGTATATCCCAAAATGTCGCACATTCAATGCCTGATTTTTTTATCGCTTTTCTCACATTACCAACACCACAATTATAACTTGCCGCCACCAAAAGCCAATCATTATTCAATTCTCTGCAACGGTCTTTCAGGTATTTTGCCGCAGCATGGGTAGATTTCATCAAATCTTTTCTATCATCTACAATTACATATTTTTTTACACGAGATCTATGTCTTTTAGAACGAAATTTTTTCGCGGTGTATTTATAATTGATATTTCTGACTTTCATGTTTACTCTCAAGCCATATTCTTTCGCAGAAGCACCCATAAACTGCCAATAACCCAATGCTCCAACCGGAGAAAGCGCATTGGCATTGAATCCGCTCTCAATAGCCATCAACACTTTGAATTCCTGTGGAATATTATATTGCTGGAAAACTTCAGTTACCTGAGGAAAAAAATCTTTGCTTTTGTTATATAGTATGGTGAGGTATTTTTTTCTGTTGATTGAAAAATTCTCAACATATGAAATTGAATTTGATAAATGTGGGGTAAACAATCCTGGATAAACAACATTTGCCTTTTTTACAATTGTTGTTTTATAAATAGATTCAGGAATATATACCGATGTCATTAATCCCGTATCTCTTAAATTTGTAGACGTATTTGCTGATGCAGAAATCCCGACGAATAAAATCAGGACAATAGAGGCAATTTTAACTAATAATGTTTTCACGTTTTCGTAGTATTATTGGATGAATAATTTACCCTGAGAAATTTCTCAAGGCGGTATAAAAACGAAGTAAACGGTTCATTATTGCCTTTTTGACGAATTCGAGCTCCTTATTTAATTTTAATTATTATTATATCTTATTTTATAATATGCGTAATTACTTGTTTTTTATATACTTTTTAATCCCATCAGCATTATTAGCACAAAATATTGGTGATAATAATTTTAAAATTTCAGAACAGGAGGCAAAGGCTCACATTAGGATATTAAGTAATCAAAAGCAAACTTCAGCTTCAACTAATTTTGATATTACCTATTATCGCTGCGAATGGGAAGTTGACCCAACAATCAGATACATTAAAGGAAAAGTGACGGTTTACTTTACACTATTGATACCATCAAATGCTGTTTCTCTGGATTTGATGAGCCCTTTGGTGACAGACAGTGTATTGGAAAATAATCAGCAGTTGAGTTATACAAATGTAAATAACACGCTGACAGTCAATTTTTTAAACCAAAAACAGGCAGCCGAAAAAGATTCATTTACTGTTTATTACCAAGGTATTCCACCAACAACAGGATTTGGTTCTTTCATTCAAACCAATCATTCCGGAACTCCGGTGATGTGGTCATTAAGTGAGCCTTATGGTGCGAGAGACTGGTGGCCTTGTAAAAACGGACTTGATGATAAAGCGGATTCGATAGATGTTTATATCACCCACCCTTCTCAATTCAAAGCCGCATCGAATGGCATGCTTCAGTCTGAAACTTTTTCCCCCGACAGCTCCAAAATCACCACGCATTGGAAACATCGCTATCCAATTGCAACATATTTGGTATGCATGGCGATTACGAATTATACTGTTTTCAATAACAGCGTGATGCTTGGAAACAAGTCACTGCCAATGATTACTTATTGTTATCCTGAAAGTATTGATGTGTTTCAGGCGGGAACTCAAAATACTTTGGATGCTTTGCAACTGTTTCATAATACTTTTGGACCCTACCCTTTTATCAATGAAAAATATGGCCATGTTCAATTCGGTTGGGGCGGTGGTATGGAGCACCAAACATCTACATTTTTATACAATACAGAGGAGCCATTAATCGCACATGAATTATCCCATCAATGGTTTGGAGATAAAATAACGTGTGCCTCCTGGGAACATATTTGGTTGAATGAAGGGTTTGCTACTTATATGTCTCGTTTTTACATGGAAAACAAATACCCACTTACGGCAAGGGATAATCGAAAATCAGAAATTGAGAACATTACTTCATTACCTGATGGTTCTGTGAAAGTAGATGACACAACAAATGTGAGTAGAATTTTCAACGGAAGACTTTCTTACAGCAAGGGTTCGTTTTTACTCAATATGCTTTGTATAAAAATTGGAGATTCCGCATTTTTTAGAGGAATAAGAAATTATCTTGAAGACCCACAATTGAAATACCGATATGTATTAACAACAGACTTGCAGCGTCATCTTGAACATACAAGTGGGCAATCTCTTTCTCAATTTTTTCAACAATGGTTCGAGGGACAAGGTTATCCTTCATTTCATATTCAATGGGGAACGATTGGAACACATACTGTGAAGTTTAAAATCAATCAAACCACATCTCACAACTCTGTTCCATTTTATGAAATGACAGTTCCAGTGACATTCAAAAATGCAACGAATGAAAAGACAATTTTAATAAACAACACTGTAAACGATGAGTGGTTTTTAAAAGATATTGGTTTTATTCCAGACACCATAATCATCGATCAGGATTACCAAATCATCAGTAAGGACAATAGTTCAGTAAAAATTGAATTCCCTAACTCAGGTAATGCCGATGCTGTTGTTTATCCAAATCCCATCAACGATGCTTTTACAGTTTATTTACACGATTTCAAAACCAACAATGTAAATATAGTTGTATATAACAGTATCGGACAAACGCTATTTAAAAATAAATTCCAACTTGTAAATGGTGCTGAATATTTTAATATCAACAGCAGCAAGTGGTCTCATGGTAACTATACTTTACAAATACTTGCTGAAAATGTAACACTTACAAAATCATTAATCAAATAGTGCCCAAAAAAAGAAAATATAAAACTATATTGATAGTACTTGTAACACTTTTTTTAATGGGCGTTACAACTATTTATATCGTTTACTTTTATCCAATTAAAAAGAACAGAGTGTATTATAGCGACTTTGGCATCTACATTCCTTCAGGTTTTAACATTCATGGAATTGATGTAAGTCATTATCAAAGAAGCATTAACTGGGAATTGGTAAAATCGATGAAGAAGAAAAACATTCAAATTCAATTTGCTTTTATCAAAGCAACAGAAAGTAATTATAAGGTTGATGCATTTTTCTTCAGAAACTGGGCTGGCTCCAAAGAGAATGGAATTATAAGAGGTGCATATCATTATTTCGATGCTTCTAATGATGCAAAACAGCAAGCCATTCTATTTTCGGAAGTTGTAAGTTTAAAAAAAGGCGACCTTCCTCCTGTCATTGATATTGAAAATACAAATGGCGTTTCTGATGAAGTGCTTTGTAAAAAATTG
>CANGEZ010000037.1 GCA_947452875.1 Chitinophagaceae bacterium | reverse complement strand
GGAAATGATTTCAGATTAGCAGAATTATTAGAAGGATTTAAATATCCTATTCACATTGTCAAATCCAGAGAAGATGGATGGGTTGATCAATTATTACAGGAAATAGATAATGTGGTGGTGAATAAAAAATATGATTTTGAAAACTATTTCAATTCAGTATTCGAACCTTGTAAGAAGTTATCATATAGAAATGCCACTTGGTTGAATGAAATCAAGTAACCATATGCGATAAAACTATAAGGGATCAGAGTAAGAGAGGTATGCTTTTATTATTATGAGAAGAAAATCTACCTGATATTATGAACGTACTCGTTATTCAAAAACTGTTTTTTCACATCGTTTAAATCTCTTAAAATACTGGCATCAACTAAAGTATCGCCAACTTCTAAAGTAAATCCGCCAATAAGTTCATCTTTTACTGCAGTTTCAAGTTCGATTTTCTGATATGCACTACCAGATTTGATTTTGCTCACAATAGCCTCTTTCAATGTATCGCTTACGGGTACAGCAGTTGTCAGTTTGATGATATGAATATGATTAAGTTCGTTGTATTGTTCTATGAAAGCGTTTACGATTTCTGGTAAACTGTATTCTCTTGCTTTGTTGATGAGCAATTGAAAAAACGCAATAGTCATATCGCTAACTCTTCCGGTAATTACCGCTTCAACAATTTTTTGTTTTTTATCAGATTTGATAACCGGACTTTTCAGCATATTTACGAAATCAGGATTGCTAAGACATAAGCCCTGAAGCATTTTAATATCCTGATATACTTTATCCATTTGATTTTGCTCAACAGCAAAATCTAGTAAACTTTTCGCGTATCTTCCGGCTAATCGTGGATTGCTCATAAATTCAGATTCTTTTTCTTAGTTCAATTTGATTTCTTCAGCCAGTTGACTGATGTATGCTTCCTGATTGGCTTTATCTGACAATTCTTTTCTCAGGATTTTTTCGCTCACTTCTACCACCATTTTGCCTACCTGATTTTTGATATCAGTTAATGCTGCCATTTTCTGATGTTGAATTGAAGCATTAGCATCTGCAACAATTTTTGCAGCTTGATTTTTGGCTTCATCTTTTGCATCATTGATCATTTTGTCTTTGATATCTTTCGCTTCTTTCAACATAGCAGCTCTTTCTTCTCTTGCAGATTGCAATAATGCTTCATTTTCGCTTTTCAATTGAGCCATTTCTTTTTTTACTCTTTCGGCAGTTGCGATAGAGTCGGCAATATTAGCTTCACGTTCATTTAATCCTTTTAGGATCATTGGCCATGCAAACTTTTTAAGAATCAAAAAGACAATTAAAAATGCGAGCAACGTCCATACAAACAATCCTAAATGTGGTAATAATAAATCCATAGTATTTTTAAATTATGATGATCGATTCAATTTTAAAAATATTACTGCATCCTCCGCCCTGTGCTTCAGATGCAGTAATGAGTTGGGCGATTAGGCTTTCAATACAGCCAATAATCCTGCGATAACTGCGAAAAGGGCAACACCCTCAACGAATGCAGCAGTCAGGATCATGTTCGCACGAATGTCATTGGATGCTTCTGGCTGGCGAGCAATAGCTTCCACAGCGCCTTTACCGATTTGTCCGATACCAATACCGGCACCGATTGCGGCAAGACCTGCACCTATTGCGCCACCCATGTGAGAATAACCAACTTCTGTCAACAAAGTCATCAAAGTCATGATACTTGTGTTTTATGAGTGAATAATAAATTACGCTGTTGCATGATGCGCATCGCCATCATGATGCTCATGTTCGCCTTCAAAAGCCTGACCGATAAACACTGCTGTCAGGTTGGTAAAAATGAAGGCCTGGATAAAAGCAACCAGAATTTCTATAACATAGATAAATACAGTAAACAAAATAGACACCGGAGAAAATCCCCAACCTGCCACTTTGCTCATCTCTCCGAAAATAAATATCAATGAAATGAAACTTAAAATGATAATGTGCCCTGCCACCATGTTGGCGAAAAGACGTATAATTAACGCTGCAGGCTTAATAATTAAAACCCCTGCTAATTCAACAGGAATTAAAATTAGTTTAACCAAGAAAGGTACTCCGGGAGGCCATAAAATATGCATCCAGAAATGACCATTAGTACTTGCTAAAATCACAACCGCAGAGATAAGTCCCATCACCGCAGTAAACGCAGTATTTCCAGTAACATTAGCTGAACCTGGTATCAAACCAAATATGTTCAATACAAGTATAAAGAAGAAAACGGTTAGTAAATAAGGAAGGTATTTATTCCATTTGTGTCCCAAGTTAGGCTTGGCTACATCATCTCTAACAAAAGTAATGACAGGCTCAATAGCGTTCTGCCAACCTTTTGGAGCAGTAGTAACACCATACCCGTTCTTGTATTTTTTTGCGATACCGGTCATCAATACAACCAATAAAGTCAGCGCAAGAATCATTTGCACCACATTCTTGGTCAATGAAAAATCATATACTACGCTGCCGTCTGTGGCAACGATTTCTTTTTCCTCATTGTATTTGTACAAACCGTCAACCACTTCTTCGCCTTCATGTCCAAATTTTGCAGAAGAGAAAAATGCAACTCCATGTTCTTTAGAATAAATCAAAATTGGTAACGGAATGGTGGCATGGAAAGATTCGTGTGGATTCTCCTTGTTTTCTATCGTAAAAAAGTGGAATTCATGGTTGTCTTTGATGTGATCCATGATAATTTTGGCTGGGTCAAGTTTTTCTTCGCTAGCGGCATGGTTTTCAGCATGGGTTTCCTGTGCAGGTTCCTGAGCCATTGCAGAATATGAAAATAACAATGAAAAGAGCCCGAAAACGGCTACCAATATATGTTTGAGGAGCTTCGCTACCATATGGATCTCTAATTTTGGCGCAAAGATAAGGTCATAAGGCTAAATAGTAAAATAATACGGAGTATTTCTCTGTTTTTTACCGTCAAAAAACACGATTTCAATCTTTTCACCGTTTAAATGGTATTGAGGAAATTGATTTAAATAATTTTAATTCTTGATACTGCGCTAAAACTGAAAATAAATAAATTGGCCGCCATCAGAATTGCCGAATAATACAATATAAATCAATAATGCCAGTGAAGCAAAGGCTAGTTTCAAGTGCCCATATGACAAGTTGAAAATGACATCAAAACTGTTTTTTCTTAATAAAGTATATTCAATACCCAATAACAATCCAATGCCCATAAATATGGATGTCAATACATTCGTGTCTAAAGGATTGAAATTCGACCATTGTAAATCTGTTCCCATTCTGTAAATAATCTCATTGGCCTGCGAAAATGTTGTCGCCCTAAAAAACACCCAGGTTAAACTGATTAGCAGAAACACCAAAGTGCATTTGACTATTTTGATGAAAATGTTTTTGGGGTTTGTCACTTTTACACCCAAAGCCTTCTCAACAGATAGATACAACCCATTCAATCCACCCCAGATGACAAAATTCCAAGAAGCCCCATGCCATAACCCTCCTATCAACATCGTTAGCATAAGATTGATATACGTTCTGAATTTTCCCTTTCTGCTACCTCCAAAGGAAATATATAAATAGTCTCTGAGCCAACTTGATAACGACATGTGCCAGCGCCGCCAAAATTCTGTAACACTTTTAGAAAAATAAGGCAGTGCGAAATTTTCTTTGAAACGAAATCCCAACATTCTAGCCACTCCTATTGCCATATCAGAGTATCCAGAGAAATCACAGTAAATCTGTATGGCAAACAAAACAGTGGCTACCATTAAAGTAGGGCCCGAATGTGCCGTGTAATTATTATATACCGCATCAACATATATAGAAGCAGTATCTGCCACAACAACTTTTTTAAACAATCCCCAGATGAATCTCGAAAACCCAATCGAAAAATCAGAATACTCGATTTTATGATCACATTGTTTTAATTGAGGTAATAGATTTGAAGCTCTTTCAATCGGACCAGCCACCAACTGTGGAAACATCATCACAAAATTTGAATACACCAGTAAATTTCTTTCCGCTTTTATATTGCCTCGATAAACTTCTATCACATAACTCAAACTTTGAAACACATGGAATGATAAACCAATTGGCAATATCACTTCCCAGTGTTTTAAATGTCCGTTGCCCAAAAAATTAAAATTGTCAATGAAAAAATTATAGTATTTAAAAACAAAAAGCACCAGACAAGTATTGATAATGCCTTTCAGTAAATGCCGTTTCTTTACTTTTTGTGAAGTACTGTTTTCAATTCCTATAGCCGAAAAATAATCAATGAGTATTGTCAAATAAAGAATCAATACATATACGGGAATAAACCACATATAGAAAACACTGCTAGCAACAAAAAGCAATATTTTTCTTCCATTCCCATTTAAATAATTAAATAGAAAAAAAACGACACTGAAGAAAATTAAAAATGCAATTGAATTAAAAAGCATAACAGGTTGCCGTTAAAATTTTATGTTTTTAAATGTAATAGGATTTCCAAATTCAGCAGTTACTTTCAGTTTTTCTTGTATGCTATCGTTTAAATGAGTAGTAAATTTATTGGCTCCAATAACATTCAAATGCGCCTCGTCTTTCCAATTAGATTGACCCTGTAAATCAGGGTACTTATTAATGTTAATCATATCCACAACAAAGCATTCTTTTTTGTATTTCAATCGTGAGCGCAAATCAGACAAATGCATTTCTTCTGAATCAACATTTTTATACCTAGGTGGAAATACAATAAATAATTTTATATTATTTTCATCACAAACTTTAATGATGTTATTCAAAGCATCAATTTTTAAAGAGTCGAAATGATCTAAGTTATCAATAGTTTCATGCTCATTCATAAAAGACATAGCTCCAGATAATGCATTAAAACCATTAGAATTATTCAAGCTATTATTTTTAAACCGGTTGATCATGATGTTATAAAACTTTCCATTAAACCTGTATAAATTCAATTTCAATTTTATAGTTTCTTCAAAGCCTAATTGCTGGCTGTATTCTTGCAAGATTTTAGAGTCATCGATAAATGGATATAATCTGGTGATTTCTGCACGATTGCCATTGGCTCTTTTAATACTGAAATCGCGTACATCTGTTTGCAAAATGATAGATGCCGGTTTGATTTTTTTGTGTAATAACAAATCAAACAACACATTCATATAGAGTACACCACCAACACCATTTACACCTGCATTATACCCTTCACCTGATAACACAAGTAAAGAATCAGGATTGATCATGTTTTTTGCACGAGAAGACCCTGCAATCAAAAAATCGATGTTATTTTTTTTCTGAAATAAATAATTAAGATTGCCGCCACTTTCTCCGGAGTAAGTTTTGTTGAAAATAAATTTCTCAAATAATATGCTGATGGTTCTGTCTAAAATAAAAACAGACAAAACAAAACAACATAGAAATAGAAATATTTTTTTCATGAGCTCAATAAATTATTCTTCATTAAACTGCGATTTACACAATTGACTGTAATGTCCATTAAGATTGATTAATTCATCATGTGTACCCTTTTCGATAATTTCACCATGATCCAATACCATAATGGCATCTGCTTTTCTCACGGTACTCAATCTGTGTGCAATGATAATTGAAGTACGACCGGCAATTATTTTGTCGATAGCTTTTTGAATCAGTCTTTCGCTTTCAGAATCTATAGATGAAGTCGCCTCGTCTAAAATAAGTATGGCCGGATTAAATAAAATCGCTCTTACAAATGACAATAATTGTCTTTGTCCCATGGATAATGTAGCGCCTCTTTCCATTACATTAAAATCATAATCTCCAGGTAGTCGCATGATGAAATCATGAATGTCAATCATCTTAGCGGCTTCGATGACTTGCTCTTTTTTTATTTCAGGATTTCGCAACGTGATGTTATCCATGATGCTACCACTAAATAAAAATACATCCTGAAGCACCACGGCAACCTGGCTTCTCAATAAGTCAAGTTCTATTCTGCTGATGTCCATTCCATCTACTTCAATACTGCCTTTTTGAATTTGATACAACCTATTGATTAGGCTTATAATGGTTGTTTTACCACTTCCCGTGTTGCCAACAAGAGCTAGTGTTTTTCCTTGAGGTACGGCAAATGAAACGTCTTTTAATACGAACTGATTTTCATTATAACCAAACCAAACATTTTTAAATTCAATGTTTCCTTTAAAGCGATGGCTGTCTTCAAGCTGATAATTTTGATGATGACCTGCAGGTGTGAAATCAGGATTATCTAATACTTTAAATACACGTTCACTGGCAATCATGCCCATTTGCAACACATTAAATTTATCGGCAATCATCCTCAATGGTCTGAACAATAAATTCAAACATAAAATGAATGAAGTGATGATGCCGGCTAAATGTGCTGATGATGAAGGTGGTAAATAAATTGATTTTCTTGCTGCCCACCATACCAATAATCCAATGCTTAATGCAGAAACCAATTCAACTATCGGAAAGAAAACAGAATAAGCAAAGATGGCGCCGATATTGGCGTGTCTATGCTCATTGTTGATTTTTGTGAATTTTTTTTGCTCTTGTTCTTCTGCAGCAAATGCTTGTATTAAAGCCATTCCGGAAATATGTTCCTGTACAAATGAATTCAACTGTGCTACCGCATTCCTGACTTTGATAAATGATTTATTTACCGACTCTTTAAAAATATAAGTGGCAATGATTAAAATGGGAAATGGAATCAAACACACCAATGTAATTTGCCAATCGGTGTAAAACATATAAATCAGTACTGAAATAATCGACAATAAATCAGCAACTATTGGAATAAAACCATCACTGAAAATATCATTTACAGATTCAATGTCATTGATGGTTCTTGTTGTTAGTGTACCAATCGGTGTGGTATCAAACTGTCTCAAATTCAACTGAAGAATTTTTGAATACGTATCATTGCGAAGATCTCTTACCACACTTTGTCCTAGCGTTGCCGTTGAATACGTAAAATAAAAACGACAACCTGATTCAATCAACAATAATAGAATTTGAATGATGGTAATCTCAATGATAAAACCACCAGGACCTTTTAAAAAATAAGCCATGGTGTTATCACTGATGCCTTTGTTGATGGTCAGCTGAATCAACATAGGCCTTAATGGCGCTAAGACAGCCAAAAAAATGGATAGAAAAAGAGAAACAAACAACTTGGAACGATAAGGACTTGCCAATATAAATACTCTCTTTAAAAGCGAGAAGTCGAATATTTTTTTTGTGGATGGATTCTTTGACATTTAATTTTTAATTACGAATCCTTTACATCGATTCCATTCTTTTGTTGTAGGCTTTGATGAAGATTGCGCCCAGGTTTTTATAAGGAGGTATGTAGCTTTCCCAACTTTCTTTTACTGTTTTGTTTTTATCCTGAGTAAAAAGCGTTGACAAGTTTTGCCACATTTCTTTCCAAACGATTTTATTGTCATTTATTAATGATTGATTCAGATAAGACATTATCGGTTTGTTGATGTCACCTGCTCCAATTTCTTTTGTTGAAATGATATGAGCATCAGGAGAAATTTCCAGAATCTTATTTAAATTTTTATAGCCGCCACAAGAACCCAACAAAACAATTTTAGCATTCAAAGGCATTCTGCTGATGGTGCCGGGTAGCCAGTAACTATGTCCGCGATGTATAACAATGTTTGGATACAGCTCATTTTCTTCGAGATAGGCATTGAGATGAACTTGAGCACTGTCATCTAAATTGGCATCATAATCTAAAGGCAGATTGGCAAAAATCCACACATTGCCTCTTAATGATTTAATTTCAACCCATTCTGGCTTTTTGGTAATCTTCCAATCTTTTGCAGCAAACGAATTTAAAAAAGGACCGAAATATAATTTACCATCTTCATCACCATAGAAAAAAACTTGCTCTATAATTCTGCCACTGTCATCTTGTAATGTCCTCCTTTCAATTTCATAAATGGAAGGAATGTTGGCGATTGAAGTCAGATCGATATGTTTACTACTGTCGGAAGAAAGAAAAATATTTTTGAGCAAATTGTAAATCACTGCACCACGCTCATTGTTGTCGTTGATGTTCTGCATTTCATTTTCATCAACATAATTCAGAATTGTTTTTTTGAGTTGAGGATCATTGATACTGCTGTATGAATCGGCAACATCTGTGGCATCTTCCAAACTACCAGAATTGTCGAGGTTGGCAACGAATGCTTTCATCAACACTTCCGAGCTTTGTGAAGGCATATTACGAAGGAAAGTATCCAGGCGATTATAGTTCGCCGTCATCTTGATGAATTTTTTAAAGAAGTCGAATTTCACATTTAGCAACAATGAATCACATCTTGGCTTTGTGCCCATGCGTTGCAACATTCTATTAAAACTGTGCTTGAAGCTTGAGGTATAAATATCATTTTCGCCCATTACAATCATGTAATAAATTTCAACGGCAGAAAGCGAATCAATGGCCTTCATCCTTACGTTGAGATTATTTTCATTATGCAGGTTATTGATGGGTGTGATGAAATGTCGAATGGCTCTATCTTTTAAAACCTCTCTCAATCCATTTGCACCAAACATCGCAATGGGTGTGTCTTTTGCCGGTGAACTCATTCTTTTGAAATATTCTCTTTCCGTTCTTACCAGCAATTTGAAATATCCCACACTGTCATAAGTGTCTTCTCCATTGCCAACATATTTTCTGATATTGTCTACATAGTTTTTTCCTGAAACGATATCATCCAAAAATGGAAAATACATTAATGCGTTAGGTGTCTGACTAAGTATGGCTACAATCTTAACAAGTTCATTTTTACTTCTGTGTATTAATTTCCCTTCGGGAGTATTTACAGATTGCGCATAAGTGTATAATTGTGCGGGATTGTATAAACATGCAATGCCTATCAAACTATCCGCAAAATATTCATCTACATAAGGACGAATTGTAGACAAGATAATTTCAGGATGCAGTGTACAATATTTAAAATAGACAATTTTCTGCGCTTCTTTAAATCCAATATTATCAGCAAAAACTGCTGTATTTATTTTGGCAATGCTGTAAGGCATATCAACAATAAACGGAGCGATACTAGTTTCATTTTCCTGAGCTATGAGAATGGCTGTAAAATTTTCGACTAATAATGGAAATTCATTTGGGTTGATTTCTTTCCTTTTCCACGATTGTCTGAACAATCGCAATTCCGTTTCTATATAGCCCAGGAATCGAATTTTGTCATTGTTTTTTTCAATGTTTTTGTTGCTTTCTATCCAGTCTTGTAAATCGTCAATTTTTCTGTACAAAATATCTGTAACCCTAAGATTGATGTCTTCGTTGTTACAAACGCGCATCATGTTATCGAGCTTGCCATCAGCGCGATCACAAAGTTTTTGTTCGTTATTGATTTTATCATGAAAATATTGCCTGTAAACCGGTATCATTGTAGTATCAGACAATGCGTTGGCAAAGCCAGAAAAAAACAAGGCTATCAAACCCGTAAGAATTATTTTGAACTCCTTTGCCATAGAAAGATGCTGCAATTTAATGCTAACCTTTAAAATTATCTCTAAAATACGCTATTCATTATAAAACGCCTTAACAATTTAATAATACAATAACTTAAGAGGCTTTGATTTATGGTAATAGTGAAACGTTAATTTTGCTAAACTTCTTTTATGAGCCCCGTTAAAAAGATATTAATCGCAGATGACGAACCAGATATTCTGGAGATTCTGAAATTCAATCTTGAAAAGGAAGGCTATCTCGTTAGTACCGCAAAAAATGGTGTTGAAGCCATTGAAAAAGCTAAAATAATACATCCAGATCTTATCATTCTTGACATCATGATGCCTTTAAAAAATGGCATTGAGACCTGCCAGCAGTTAAGAATCATGCCTGAGTTTAAAAACACGTTGATTACCTTTTTGACAGCCATTAGTGATGATACTACAGAAGTAAAAGGATTAGAAACGGGTGCAGATGATTTCATAAAAAAACCGGTGAAGCCTGCAGTTCTTGTTAGTAAAGTCAATTCTCTATTCAGACGATTGGTAAAAGAAGATGAATCAGATGATATCTCTATTGGCGACCTTACCATCAACAGAGAAAAATATTCTGTAGTGCTAAAAGGTGAAGAAATCACATTGGCAAGAAAAGAGTTTGAATTACTTTCTCTACTAGCCTCAAAACCCGGAAAAGTTTTTCTGCGCAACGAAATATTAAGTCAAATTTGGGGAACTGAAGTCATTGTTGGCGACAGAACCATCGATGTTCATATTCGTAAAATCAGACAAAAATTAAATCTCGACTGTATCACTACAGTAAAAGGTGTTGGTTATAAATTTGAATTATAGTCAGTACGGTTTTACTGAATGAAAGATTAACTTTGGAGGATTATTACTTTTTCGAAGATGAACTCAAAAAATAATTTCACGCCCAATCAACTCGCTTTTGCTGCTTCCCTTATCATTTCAATTCCTGTTAGTTTAATTTTTTTGCTGTCAATTCAAGACTGGCGATTGGCTTCTTTGTTTTTTTTATTGCTTTTTATTTTTTCATTTTCATTGATATCATACATTCTAAAAAATTATATCAAAAAGCAAATCAAACTTATTTACAAAATAATTTCACAAACCAAGGCTTCGAAAAAAGAAGACTTTTATATCAAAAATTTACTTCCCGAAAAAAGCATTGATGAAGTAAGATCTGATGTTGAGAAATGGGCAGAGCAACGAAAAAATGAAATAGATGTGTTGCACCAAAATGAAGCCTTCAGAAAAGAATTTCTTCAAAATTTAAGTCACGAATTAAAAACACCTATTTTTTCTATTCAAGGATATGTTGAAACGTTATTAAATGGAGCCCTTGATAATCCTGAAGTGAACATCAAATTCCTTTCCAACACATCAAAAAATGTAGAGCGTTTGGTTAATTTGGTAGATGACCTTGATGAGATTTCCAAATTGGAGCGAGGTGAATTGCAATTATATTTTCAGTCTTTTGTCATTCAAGATTTGGTAAAAGAAATTTTTGAATCACTGACATTCAAAGCTGCAGAAAAAGATGTGCATTGTACTATTAAAAAAGGATGTGAGCTGCCATTTACAATTTATGCAGATAAAGAAAAAATCAGACAGGTATTAACGAACATCATCGACAATGGTATTAAATACGGCAAGCAACACGGAAAAATAGAAGCCAGTTTTTATAAAGTTGAAGGCAATAATATTTTAATTGAAATCAGCGATGATGGTTCGGGTATTTCCGAAGAACATCGTCTTAGAATATTTGAAAGATTTTTTAGAACGGATGAAGCCAGAAGCAGAAAAATTGGTGGTAGTGGATTAGGACTCGCCATCTGTAAACATATTATTGAAGCCCATCATCAGGAAATTCATGTACGAAGTAAGATTGATGTGGGTACTACATTCGGTTTTCAATTACCGGCAGTGAAATAAAAGCCTCACCCCCAGCCCCTCTCCAAAGGAGATGGGAGCAATTCATGCAATTATCTTATAGGACAAAAAAACTTCTTGACACTTTTTGCCTTTGTGTCTTCGTGGCAAAAAATAAATAATAAGGAAGTGGAGGCCCCCTTAATCCCCCGAAGGGGGGAATCAGCAAAACAGCTTCGTGAAATAGTATTTTGATAATTAATACACCTATGCGAATTCTCAAAGCTTTCTTTCCTCCTTCATAAAAAATTCGTGAATTCGTGGCTAACCAAACTTCCCCGAAGGGGAAATGAAGTAAATCAAAAAACGCTGCGAAAACTCAACATACTTTCTTCTCCGCGGTAAAAAACTTCGTGACACTTTGTGCCTTTCTGTCTTCGTGGCAAAAAATCCACCACATAAAAAAACCGGCAACTAGAGGCTGCCGGTTTCAATGATTTTTATTTATTTAAAATTACATTTTAAGAATTCTGAACTCAACTCTTCTATTCAACTGACGACCACCATCAGTTAAATTTGAAGCTACAGGTGTTGTTTCTCCATAACCTTTAGATACTACTCTATCTGCTTTTACTCCTTTTGAAATCAAATATTGTTTAGAAGCAAACGCTCTGTCTTCTGATAATTTCAAATTCTGACTGTAACCACCAATGGCATCAGTATGAGCAGATAATTCAATTTGTACATCAGGATTTGCCATCATCATTCTGGCAATTTTATCCAATTCAGTGTATGATTCAGCACGCAACATTGATTTACCAAAATCAAATAAAATATTGTTAGATGCCAAGATTTGACCTTCTTTCAAACTGTCTAAACTGATGTTGCCAATGCTATCCATATT
>CANGEZ010000036.1 GCA_947452875.1 Chitinophagaceae bacterium | reverse complement strand
TTCAAATCCACAGCTGCATTAAAAGTGGTAAAAAAATTAAACGGACTGGTAAAGCTGTTTTATATATTCATTATCATACCTCCATTTATCAGAAATTTCATTTACGACATTGTAGCCAGGAATAGGTATAAATGGTTTGGGAGGTCGGATGTGTGTTGAGGGGTTTGGGGTTTGTTATTATCGTTTAAGGTTTAAATCGCTACGCTGGTTTAATGGTTGGTCAGTCTAGTATCTAGTATCCAAAATCCAGGCTATCAAGTTTATCCAGCCTATACAGCTTTATCCAGCTTATCCAGACTACCCAGCTTATCCAAAAAAATTCTCCCCCCACACAATATTCACAAAACTATCACGTTTATAGTGATGGAGTTTTACCCCTAACCCATGAAACTCCTATTTAAAAACCAATAAATATCCTTAACATGAAAACCTTAACTAAGGCAGTACTTGTACTGTTAACCACCGTCGCATCAATGTCTGTTTTTGCTCAAAAAAACGACAAATCCATCAAATCTATTTTCATTGAGTTTCCGGGTTCTATCGAAATTTCAAAAAGCACATTAAAGAATACACTAGTGGCCAAACCAGGTCAATCGGTTGCTATTCGCTTTAATGAAAAATTCGTTTTTACCGGAAAAGTAATGAGCAATGAATTGAAATATTCAGACTTACAGTCGATGATTGTAAAATCAGATACATATCCAAACACTTTATTCCAGTTGTCTAAAATTACAGACGAAGGAACTAAAGTAAAATATGTAGGACGTATCATAAATTCTGATGCACTTGAAGTGTTTGAAATCAGAAATGACATGGCCGACAATTATCAGTTGCAGAGAATTGATCTGGACAGAATCTTACAAGATTGCAGTTATTAATATCCCTAATCATTAATAACAATTGCCCTAACAATCCAAATCCTTACAATCATGAACAATTTTACCAAATCATTTGTGCTGGCATTCTTATGCCTAATCAATACAGCTGTTTTTGCATTACCAAAATTAAACAGCTACCCAACTGCAACGGCAACCATCTACCTCGATTTTGACGGTCATATGGTAACCGGAAGTTTATGGAACGGAGGCATGCCAATCGCATGTATCGCTCCTACATTAACAGATGCTCAAATCACTGAGATATTCAATAGAGTTTCGGAAGATTATCGTCCATTCAATGTGAACATAACAACAGACTCTACAAAATTTCTTGCAGCCCCTCTTGCTCAACGTATACGCATCATCGTTACACCCTCTAGTGCATGGAAACCAAATGTTGGAGGCATCTCTTACATAGGTTCATTTACTTGGGGTGATGATACACCAGCTTTTGTATTTTCCGACAGACTAGGGCCTAACAATGCCAAATTCATTGCAGAATGTTGTAGTCATGAAAGCGGACATACGCTTGGATTATCACATCAGTCTAAATATGATTCTGCTTGTAATTTATTAGAAACTTATAACACAGGATATGGAACAGGTGAAACAAGCTGGGCTCCAATCATGGGAAATAGTTATTCAAGAAATATGACTGGATGGAATGACGGAGCAACACCATACGGTTGCGCTAACACTCAAGACAATTTGAGTATCATTACATCAACTAACGGTTTCGGTTACCGTACCGATGATTTTTCAGACTCATTAAATACTACAACATATACACCAAACAATACATCATTTAGCATCAACGGCATTATTGCTACAGGTTCTGATAAAGATGCTTTTAAATTCAACATCACACAGAATACAAATATTCACTTAGATGCCACTCCATTTAATCAGGGTGCCGGCAACAGCGGATCAAATTTGGATATCAAAATCATGCTTTATGATCAGAATAAAATTTTGATGAAAACATACGACGCCGCTAATACAATGAGTATTTCTATTGATACAACATTAAAAACAGGCACTTATTATTTTGTGCTCGACGGCACAGGTAATGCATATGCCAGCAATTACGGTAGCATTGGTTCTTATGTATTAACCGGATTCAGAACAGTACTTCCTATTAAAGAAGTGACCTTATCAGGAAATACAGACAACAACAAACATAACCTAAGTTGGAATGTCATTTCTGATGAACCTTTACAATCCATAACTGTAGAATATTCAACCGATGGAATGAGTTTCAATGTATTGAATACAAGTTCACTCACATCAAGAACCATGAGCTATTTGCCTAATGATGAAAACACAAGATATTACAGAATGAAAGCGGTATCCTATACCAATCAAATTGTGTACTCTAATGTGATTGCACTAAGAGGAATTAGTAAGCCGGTACATCCATTTATTGTTACAACAATGGTACATCAACAAATTACCGTAAATGCTTTTGAAAATTATCAATACGCCATTTTAGATGCTAATGGAAGAATGTTGTCTAAAGGCAGTGGTAATAAAGGAATCAACAACATAGATGTAAGCAGGTTTGCATCAGGATTCTATGTAATTCAACTTTATGGAACAACAACAAAACAAACAGAAAGAATTATAAAACAGTAAGGTAGATTCATGTGTAAGTAAAGGGGTTGGCGTTAGGGGCCGGCCCCTTTTTTGTTTTCCACAAATCCACAATTCTAATATTAAGTAATTGTAATCAGCTTACTTCATTCTTACAATCTTCGTAAATTTAGAAAACTTCATTTTATGTTATGGAGAAAATTTAACGGTGATTCTATACAACTCCCCATCAAAGAAGCCGTAGAACAAGTTATCAAAAAAGAATCTCATCAAGGTTCTAAACTAAAAGTTTGCATTGGCACAGACAGCCAGGTAAAAGGAAAAGAAACAGAATTTGCAACTGTCATTGTATTTCTCAGAGAAGGCGCTGGAGGGTTTATGTTCATCCACAACGACAAAACCAATCATCAATACAGCATTAAAGAACGTATGCTTGTTGAAGTTGCCAAAAGTATTGAAATCGCTTACGAGCTTTGTGGATTGTTTACCACATACCATATAGATATGGAAGTTCATGCAGACATCAATACCAATCCACAATTTAAAAGCAACGAAGCATTAAGAGAAGCTATGGGTTATATTTTGGGAATGGGATTTGCTTTCAAAGCCAAGCCAGAAGCCTTTGCCAGCAGCTGTTGCGCCAACAAAGTAGTTAATTAGTTTTCTTCGAACTCAATTGTTCATTCACCTCATCGATGTAATTTAATATCTTGTCTTTCCCCGTTTTTTTAGTGGCACTAGTAACAAAATGCTGAGGTAAAAATTGCCATGTTTTTCTCATCGCATCCAAAAAATCTTTTACATTTTTACTTACTGTGCGTTGATTCTCTTTATCACTTTTTGTAAAAATCAACGAAAAAGGTATTTGCCATTTTTTAAGTTGTTCTAGAAATTCAAGATCTATTTTTTGTGGAGAATGTCTGGAATCAATCAATACAAAAATCATGGTCAGGTTTTCTCTTTTACGAAGATAGTTTTCAATCATCTGCTCCCATCTTCTTCTGCTGCTCATACTGACTTTAGCAAAACCATATCCAGGCAAATCCACCAAATACCACTGAGAGGTAATGATATTGTTCCCTTCTCCACTATCGGATAATATTTCAAAATGGTTCAACAACTGGGTTTTACCGGGAGATGATGAAGTTTTGGCGAGTTTATCATTATTACAAAGCATGTTGATTAATGAGGATTTACCAACATTACTTCTTCCTATGAAAGCGTATTCGGGTTTATCTGGGTTAGGGCATTTTTCGTAATCCGGGCTGCTGATGATATAAACCGCTTTTTTGATGTGCATGTACAAGTTTTGTTAAACAAAAATAAACATTAAATATTCAATACCGTTACAGACTTCGCTGAAGTGGCAAAGGATGTATATTTGCAAACTAATGACAAAATTTGCACACGACGAGGTGGTACCTGATAAAGACTCTTCATTAAGCAAGAAAGAACAGGTAGCGGGCATGTTTGACAATATTGCCATTAAATATGATTTTCTCAACCGGTTTTTAAGTGGTGGTATTGATATCATTTGGAGAAAAAAAGCAATCAAACAGCTGAACTCGATTCAGCCCAAGCTAATTCTAGATGTGGCTACTGGCACAGCCGATGTGGCCATCATGACAACTAAAATACTTGATGTAGATAAAATTATCGGAATAGACATCAGCAATGGAATGCTGGAAATAGGTAGACAAAAAATTAAAAAACTAAATCTTGAAAACAAAATTGAGCTTTTTAATGGCGACAGCGAGGCAATAAACTTTAATGACAATACGTTTGACGCTGTAACAGTCGCTTTTGGCGTGAGAAATTTTCAAGACCTGGAAAAGGGATTAACTGAAATCAGAAGGGTCTTAAAACCCGGAGGAAAATTGGTTGTGCTTGAATTTAGTCAGCCACAAATGCCTGTAATAAAACAGATTTATCAATTTTACATGAAAACAATAACACCGGGTGCCGGCAGGTTGTTTTCAAAAAATAAAAACGCTTATCAATATCTGGATGAATCCATAAAAAAATTCCCTGAAGGCAAATCTTTCATTCAGGTGATGGAAAAAACCGGATATCAAAGCACATACAACAAAAAATTAAGTTTAGGCATATGCAGCATTTATTGCGGAATAAAATAATAAACACATTACTGTGTATTTGCATTTTGCATTCGGTATCATTTGCCCAAAATGATATTGAATTGAATTTGCCTGATCATGATTACCAACAATTTCATTTTGGTATCAGTTTAGGTACCAACAGAGCTTATTATCATTTTAATTTCACGCCAAGATTTTTTGACCCGGCTAACAATGACAGTGTACTTGTTGTAGAAAGTTTACAAAGTACTGGTATCAATTTAGCATGGCTTGTAAACATGAGGCTTTCTGAACATTTTGATCTAAGAACCTATCCGCTTAATCTGGTTTTCACAGAAAAAGCATTTCAATATCGTTTAAAATATCCCGACAGGTTTGCCAAAGAAGATACCGTTACCACAAGAAAAGTTCAAGGTATTACCATGGCACTTCCATTTCAGGTAAAATTCAGTAGTGATAGAATTAATAATTTCAAAGTGTACATGCTTGGCGGTGGTAAACTGGAATATGATTTCGCTGCCAATGCCGGCGAAAAAAATACTGAAAAACAAATCAAGCTGAACAAGTTTGATTATGGAATTGAAGCCGGAGTAGGATTTCATTTTTACTTTCCCGTGTTTGTATTTTCTCCTGAAATCAAATTGGGATGGGGTTTCAAAAATGTTCATCAACAAGACCCTAATCTTAAATTCTCCAATGTAATCGACCAGATCAAATCAAGAACGATTACGCTTTCTCTTATAGTGGAATAAAAAGGGATTGGGTGTTAGGGATTGGAGATTAGAGATTGGGAGTTAGGGATTAGGAATTGGGATACATTCAGTTTACTCAAATTCCTTTGGTTTATGATTATGATAATCTTCATCATAACTCACAAAAAATCTAATGTAAATAACGCGGCTTAATCTCATCATCCAAGGTTGCAAAACAACCAATGCGATGGTATTGGTAATGAGCCATAAGAAAATCCTGTTATCATCAGTAGAAATGCCAATTAATACCCACCAAGCCACGAATGTACTCACTGAAATAGCCACAGCCAAAGCATAACTTACATACCCGGTTCCATACCAAAAACCTGGTTCCATATCATATTTTTGATGACAGGTTGGGCAATTGTCGTACATATCGAAAATATGTTTCAGAGAAAGTCTTTTATAAGGATTGGCATCTTTAAACATCTTCCCCCTTCTGCATCTCGGGCATCTCATTTTAAATATACTGAGGTAATAATTTGGTTTATCAGACATGTTGCAAAGATAAATCGGTCCTTAATTTTTTTATGTGATGTTTGTTACTAATCGAACAATCATTCCTAATTTTTTTTTCGCTCTCCTATCTGTTGTCTCCACATGGCATAATACAAACCTTTTTCATCTATTAATTTTTGATGACTTCCCGTTTCTACCACATCGCCTTTTTCAAGAACATAAATTTTGTCGGCGTGCATGATGGTGCTCAATCGATGTGCAATCAAAATAGTAATCTGGTCTTGGGCTTTTGAGATTTCGATGATGGTGTTGGTGATTTCCTCTTCAGTTAATGAATCTAATGCAGAAGTAGCTTCATCAAAAATAAGAATACGAGGCTTGCGTAACAATGCTCTGGCTATAGAAATTCTTTGCTTTTCACCACCGGATAATTTTAATCCACCTTCGCCAATCATAGTATCAAGGCCTTTTTCAGCTCTCTCCACTAGATTTGTACAAGCTGCTTTTTGTAAGGCATCGCGCAAATCATCATCGGTGGCTGCAGGGTTTACAAACATCAAATTTTCTTTTATCGTACCACTGAATAAATTAGTGTCTTGAGTTACAAAACCAATTTGATTTCTGAGATCATCGAAATGAATTTCTGTTTCATCAAGATGATTGTATAAAATTTTACCTTCTTGTGGTCGATACAAACCTACTAGCAATTTCATTAAAGTAGATTTACCGCTTCCACTCGGCCCGACAAAGGCAATGGTTTCTCCTAATGCAACATCAAAGCTGATGCCATCGATTGCTTTGTGAGTGGCAGATTGATGTTTGAAGGCGACATTGTTAAACGAAAGATTTTCAACAATCCCTAATTTCTTTGGATTGGTTGGCTCTTGCTCAGGAGCTTTTTTCATCAGCTTATCAAAATTATTCAGCGATGCTTCCGCTTCACGATAAGATAAAAGTATATTTCCAATTTCTTGTAAAGGACCAAAAACAAAAAAGGAAAAAATCTGCATGGTTACCAATTGACCCGCATCCATTTCATTTTTAAAAATCAACCACATTAATATAAATAGAATCACTTGTCGTAATGTATTTACCAATGTTCCCTGAACAAAACTGATACTTCTTACACGCTTTACTTTTGTCAATTCAAGTCCAAGTATTTTATAGGTATTTTTATTCAAACGATCTACCTCCTGAGACGTTAGACCCAAGCTTTTTACCAGTTCGATATTTCTTAAAGATTCTGTTGTAGAGCCTGCTAATGCTGTTGTTTCGCTAACAATATTTTTTTGAATTTGTTTTATTTTTTTACTCAATTTATTAGTTATAAAAGTCAGTACACCAATACCTATTAAGTAAGCTACAGGAATTCTCCAGTTGATAAATAAAGCAGCATATACAAACACGAAAACGATTCCTATAATAATGCCAAAAAGAATGTTGATGAAATTAATCATGAATTTTTCTACATCAGTTCTTACTTTAGTTAATATGGATAAAGTTTCTCCACTGCGTTGGTCTTCGAATTCCTGATAAGGTAATTTCATGGCTTGTTGTAATCCATCTGTAAAAACCTTCGCGCCAAATTTTTGAATGATCAGATTTAAAAAATAATCTTGAAATGCTTTGGCAATACGACTTACCATGGCCACTGAAATAGAAAACAGCAGAATATAAAAAACACCGAGTTGCAAGTAAGGTTTGTTGTTTCGAATCGTATGCACATAACTCCAGAAAAAACTATTTTCTGAAAAGGAAGAAGTGTTGGCTTTATAATCACCTGCCAGATTAACGAGCTTACCTAACAATATCGGATCAACAAGAGAAAAGCCAATATTAATTGCGGCCATTAAAAGCGTAAAACCAACCAGCCATTTGTGAGGTTTGAGGTAATGCAGCAAAATTTTCATATCAGGTATTTTGAAGTTTCAATTAATAAAGCCACAATTTCGGTTAATTAATTTTATTGTTAGATGATTTTCAGTTTTTGATTTTTTATACATTAAATTATTTAATGCTAACATGACTTGTATTGATAAAAAGCATAATTTTGATTCGATTATAATAAGTAAGATTAATTTATAACCCTCATAAAAAATCAACTGATGAAAAAAAGCTACTTGCTGGTATTCAGCATTTTCGCCGTTTTGTACTCTTTTGCAGGTAACAATTTTCCATTAAAAGATCATGGAAAAAATTACAAGAATCCATTTTTACTTCCTCCTCCTACAGTCAGTATTGTTGCCTCTACAAACAATATTTGTGTGAGTAACTCCATTGCCAGTATCAATTTTACAGCTACTCTTAGTTCTGGGTCACCGTCACAATATAATTATAACTGGAAGAGAAATGGGAATTCTGTATTAAGCGGAACAGGAAGAAATCTTCTTGTAACATCAGATTATGCCAATGGAGATGTATTTACTTGTGAAATTAATCCTACAGGACAATTATCAGGTTCTGTTAGTAATGAAATTACCCTTACTGTAAATAATTCTAGAGATACAACTGCAACTGCTTGTGATGTTTTCTTTTTCAGAGGTTTAGGGCCATACACCACTTCAGGTGTCTATCCGATTGTATTTTCAAATGGCTCAGGTTGTGATTCTGTTATTAATCTGTATTTGACAGTTTCAAAACCTGCAAAACCATCTATTACTGCTGACAATATCGAAATTTGTTCATTGGTTGGAAGTGTTGCCAATTATTCTCTTACAAACCCGAATAACTCATATTATCATAACTGGATAGCCCCAACTGGTCCGAGAATTATTGGTCAGGCGAATATAGTATCTGGTCAGGGCTCTGAAACTGTAGGGTTGACTTTTACAAGTGCTTTGTCAAACAGACTACTTTATTTACAAGTTTACGATTCAAATATGGTAACAGGTTGTGTGGGCGAAATAGATTCACTATTGCTAACCATGACTGTTCCTGCTCTGGATACCATTTTGCCTATTTCTGGTTTGTCAAGTTTGTGTTCTTCACAATTAAATGGTCTAACTTATACTGCCAATCCAGGTTTGAATGCTGCAGCGATAACTGGATATACTTGGAGCATTACACCAGCAAGTGTAGGTGATATTATCAGTGGCCAGAGTACAAATTCTGTAACAGTTAATTTCAACCCAGCAGCTATTACCTACACTATAAAAGTAGCTGCCTTATCAGCATGCGGAAGTAGAGCTGCAAGAGCACTGAACATCAGAAAAACCGGAGCTTCTGCAACTCCAACTTCAATATTAAGTTCTTTCAATCCCAATGTTCCACCGGTTACGAGTGTATGCGGACCAGGAACCTATACTTATCGTATTAGGGTAAATCAGGGTGCTACTTCTTATAATTGGTCTTTAAAAAATGGAACAAATGCCACTATTGAGCACCTTTCATCTGGCGCTACAGATACAGCGGTAAATGTAATTTTCGATGCAGGATTTACTTCTGATTCGCTGATTGTATCTGCTACAAACAGTTGTGCTACAAGTCTTACAAGAAGAATTTATTTAAGAGTCAACACGTTATCACCTCCTTCGGTTGCCTCATTGAATGGAGAAACTTCGCCATGTAGAGGTACCGCTTATAATTATATCGCAACTGCAAATACACCTAGTTCTGTTCAAACATCATTAGGAAGTTTTAGATGGTATCTTCCAGCAAATACTTCTATCAGCAGTGCAAATGCAGATAGTTCTTCTGTTTATATCCTTTATGGCAATGCATTTACAGGCGGTAACATCAGCATAAGATCACAAAGTGCTTGTGGCATAATTAATTCTGCATATAAAACTTTGGTAACCAAATATGGTACTCCTGGTATGAAATCAATTTCAGGTCAGTTATCCCCTTGTACAAACACATCTTATACCTATTCCGATACTTCAATTAACATTGCTAGCACTCAAAGTCCTATAACATATTACAGATGGATAAGACCTACAGGAACAACAATTGCCAGCTCAAATGCCGATAGCTCTATAATTACTATCAATTTCGGTTCAACCTTTGGAGGTGGAGTAATCTCATCATATGGCGTCAATAGTTGTGGCGTTTCTGGTAGCAGTAAAACCATACAACTAAAATACCTTCCTCCTACACCAACTTCCATCAGTTCAAGATCGGGTAATTACAATGCTTGTATAGGTGATACTATATCATACACTGTAGCAATACCTTCTTCTCTTTCAGCTAGCCAGCAATCTGCTGTAAGATTCAGATGGGCCAAACCATCTACTACTACTATTTTGTCTGCCAATACAGATAGTTCTCAAATAAAATTGAAGTTCAATACAGGATATATTGGAGGAACATTTTCTGTTCGTAGTATTAATGCTTGTGGTGGATTGAGTAGCCTCAAAGCTGTAAGCCTTACACACACCGGTTGTGCTACTGGCACCAAATCGCCTCTATTGTTTTCTCGTACTTCTGGGGGTTCAGAATTGTTTAATGTAAATGTTTACCCTAATCCAAGCAACAGCAGTTTTAATCTTAATGTCAATTCTGCGGATCAATCCCCTATATCGGTAACTATTATGGATGTTCAGGGAAAAACCTTAAGTAAAATAAATGCCAATCCATTTGAAATCATCAATATTGGCAACACTTTGAAGCCTGGAACATATATGATTGAAACCAAACAAGGCAATCAGGTAAAAACATCTAGGATTGTTAAATACTAATAACTAATTCGAATCTTATTTGATGATTTGGAAATTTGTATAATAACCAAATTTCCAAATCATCAAATTTTTAAATCGCTTTACCCACCCCAATGTTCTCTATCTAAACTTCGGTAATGTATTGCTTCTGCAAGATGGGCAGCTGTAATCGATGAACTGTTATCTAAATCAGCAATAGTACGACTTACTTTAATAATTCTATCGTAGGCTCTTGCAGACAGATTTAATTTTTCCATTGCCGTTTTCAGCATTTTTTTTGAAGTCTCATCAATAAGGCAAATTTCTTTGAGCATCTTGCTGCTCATCTGAGCATTTGCATATACCGACTCAAACTTCTCGTATCTCATCGCTTGAATTTCTCTTGCTGTGATTACTCTTTTTCTGATCGCTTCACTTTTTTCAGAACCTTGTTGCATCGACAATTCATCAAATGCAACAGGCGTAACTTCTACATGTAAATCTATTCGATCTAGCAACGGACCTGAAACTTTATTCAAATATTTTTGAACCATACCTGGAGGACAAGTACATTGTTTTTCGGGATGATTGAAATAGCCACAGGGACAGGGATTCATGCTGGCGATAAGCATAAAGCTCGCCGGAAAATCCAATGCAATTCTTGCTCTTGAAATCGTAACTTTTCTTTCTTCCATAGGTTGGCGCATGACTTCCAAAACCGTTCTTTTGAATTCAGGTAATTCATCAAGAAACAACACACCATTATGAGCCAAAGAAATTTCTCCGGGTTGTGGATTACCACCACCACCAACAAGTGCAGCATCTGAAATGGAATGATGAGGACTTCTAAACGGACGTTTACTCACAATAGTAGCGTGTTCGGGTAATTTACCTGCTACACTATGAATTTTTGTTGTCTCTAATGCTTCGTTTATGCTTAACGGTGGTAGTATGGTAGGTAGTCTTTTTGCCAGCATGGTTTTACCTGCTCCCGGCGGACCAATTAGAATGGCATTGTGTCCACCGGCAGCAGCTATTTCCAAAGCTCTTTTAATATTTTGTTGGCCTTTAACATCCGCAAAGTCAATATCATCGCTCACCTGCGCGCGCATGAATTCATTTTTCACGTCAACAACAGTCGGTGTGATTTCTTTCTTGCCTTTAAAAAAATCAACAACATCATTGATATGTGTAACACCATATACGTTCAAACCTTCCACCATTGCGGCTTCCTTAGCATTTGATAACGGAACCATCAATCCTTGAAATTTTTCTTTTTTTGCTTGTATTGCAATCGGTAAAGCGCCTTTTATGGGTTTAATCGCACCATCCAAACTCAACTCCCCCATGATGACAAAGCTTTCTAATTTTTCAGCATCATCAATCTGACCAGTAGCAGCTAATGTGCCAATAGCAATAGGCAAATCAAAAGCAGTTCCTGTTTTTTTGATGTCAGCCGGCGCCAAATTAACGAGCAATTTTGTTCTGGGCATGTAGTACTCATTACTCTTAATCGCGCTCTCAACTCTCTGCAAACTTTCTTTGATGGCATTATCAGGCAATCCAACAATAAAATAATTCTTCCCCTGATTGTTAACGTCAACTTCTACAGTAATGGTTGTCGCTTCCACACCATAAACGGCGCTACCGAATGTTTTTACAAGCATGAGCAAATGTCAAAATGAAATCAGAAATGACAATGGGAAAAACAACAGGGAGAAGAGAGAATTTAACTGAAATTTTATGTGGTATAATTCAAAAGTGAAAAGTAAAAAAATAAACGGTGAAACACTTTGTGAAACTTCGTGCCTTGGTGTCTTTGTGGCAATATAAATCAGAATCACCCTTTGGGGGAATTAAAGGGGGCTTTTTTTCTCCAACATCGCCACCACACCTTCTTTTTTCAAAATCAAATAACCCAGCCGATCATTGCTGATGCCTTCTTTTAATTGATAACTGAAAGAAAATTCATCATTGATCATTTGTGTTTCAAAATAATT
>CANGEZ010000035.1 GCA_947452875.1 Chitinophagaceae bacterium | reverse complement strand
TTGGCTGCAGTTGCGAAAGCTTTTTATACAGACATTGACAAATCACAACATCCTTCAGGAATATTTGACAAAATCGCCGGTTTTGGTGATTTGAATGATGAAGCTACATTTAAAAAATGGGCGTTGAATGTATTTGCTACTACTATGATTTTCAATGATGACAAATGGAATGCCTTTAAAGAAAAACCAACAGCAATGGAACTTCAAGCAGATCCTGCATTTGATTTTGCTGCTTCTTTTGTAAAAAATTACAACACGAAATATGCGCCTTTTTTTACTGCCTTTAACAACAAAAACAATGAGCTGGGTCGTTCTTATCTTAAAGGTATCATGGAAAGAAATCCTACTGCAGCAGCTAAAATGTACCCTGATGCTAACTTTAGCATGAGAGTAAGTTTTGGTAATGTAAAAAGCTACAAGCCAAGAGACGGTATTTTCTGTGATTATGTAACTACTGCAAAAGGTATTTTAGAAAAATATGTTCCTGGTGATTATGAATTTGATTTGCCTTCAAAAGAAGTTGAGTTGATTAAGAAAAGAGATTTCGGTCAGTACATTGACAAAAGCAAAAACGACTTGGTTGTTGCTTTCATTACCACAAATGATATTACCGGTGGAAATAGCGGAAGTCCGGTTATTGATGCCAATGGCAATTTAATTGGTTTGGCTTTCGATGGTAATTACGAAGCGTTAAGTCATAAAATTGCCTTTGATAAAGATCTAAATCGTACGATTTGCGTTGATGCAAGATATGTGTTGTGGTGTATCGATAAATTGGGAGGCGCGAAGAATTTGATTGAAGAGATCAATCCGGTGAAATAGGATTTTTTTATTCTGGACTGGAGAATTTGATACCTGTCTAGAGACCATCGTCAAATATAAAAATACGAAACAAGCTCATGGTTAACTCCATGGGCTTTTTTCGTATTTAGGATTTATTAGTTTTTAGAGAAATAAAAAATAATATTTTTTCAAAAGAGAGACAGTTTCAAACCCATGATATTGAAGAAACTTCATCTAGACTGAATAAAGTTCATTGGGGGTGAAGAAATGTCAGTTAAAATATTTGGCTATTTGAGTTGGGAGGACGTAATATTGCGATATTACGATATTGCAATATTGCAATATTGCAATATCGTGAATAACAAAGAGCAGATTCGAAAATTACTTTCACCTAATAAATAGTAGCACTTTTTTTCTTTTTAGATTATTCATTTCATTCCACAAAGAAATTTTAGGTACTCGGACAAAGTCCGAAGGCTCTATTGGACACCGGTCGTGAGACCGGCGCCAATTCTCATGAGACCGGCGCCAGTTCGTAAAACAACCCTTTAGTTTTAATTCCTACCATTTTTCCTTAATTCGTGCATTCGTGGCCCCCAAACATTCGCCCCCAATTTTTTCCTTAACGCCACATAAAACCTTAAATTTGCCGTCTAAATTTTATCACATGCAAAAAGGTCCCGTTTCTCAGTACATTTTACATCATTATCGTCATTTTAATGCAGCCGCTTTGATGGATGCTGCCAAAGGTTATGAATTGCATCTGATAGAAGGTGGTAAAATGATGGTTACCCTCGCCGGTGCTATGAGTACAGCCGAGTTGGGATTGAGTTTTGCAGAAATGATTCGTCAGGATAAAGTGGCCATCATCAGTTGTACGGGAGCAAACTTGGAAGAAGATATCATGAATTTGGTTGCACATTCTCATTATAAAAGAGTGCCTAATTACAGAGATTTGAGTCCACAAGACGAATGGGATTTGTTGGAGAACCATTACAACAGAGTAACAGATACTTGCATACCGGAAGAAGAAGCATTTAGAAGATTGCAACAGCATATTCATAAATTATGGAAAGAGGCTGATGATAAAGGTGAACGTTATTTCCCTCATGAGTTCATGTATAAAATGTTGTTGAGTGGGGTGTTGGAACAATATTATGAAATCGATCCAAAGAACAGCTGGATGCTTGCAGCTGCAGAAAAAAATATTCCAATTGTTGTTCCAGGTTGGGAAGACAGCACGATGGGAAATATCTTCGCTTCTTACGTAATCAAAAATGAACTTAAAGCAAGCACTATGAAGAGTGGTATTGAATATATGGTGTGGTTGGCTGATTGGTACAAGCATAATTCTTCAGGCAAAGGCGTTGGATTCTTCCAGATTGGTGGTGGTATCGCCGGAGATTTCCCAATTTGTGTAGTGCCCATGATGTACCAGGATTTGGAATGGCATGATGTTCCATTCTGGAGTTATTTCTGTCAGATCAGTGACTCTACAACTTCTTATGGGTCATACTCAGGAGCTGTTCCTAACGAAAAAATCACTTGGGGTAAATTGGATGTAAACACTCCTAAATTTATTGTAGAAAGTGATGCTACTATTGTGGCGCCATTGATATTTGCCTGGGTATTGGGCTGGTAATCATAAAACGTTTAAAAGGTTCAAGAGGTTCAAAATGTTAAATCACAAAACCTTTTGAACCTTTTGAACTTTTGCAAAATTAAACCTTTTCATTTGTTTCATCTTCTTCCAAAAGTAGAACTCCACCTTCATCTCGATTGCTCATTGAGTTATGAGGTTGTGCATGAATTGGATGCATCTATTAGCAAAGAAGAATTTGAGAAAGAATTTAAAGTCCCTTTTGATTGTCGAAGTTTGGTAGAATACATCAAAAGAGCACAGCGTCCCATTCAGTTAATGCAAACGCCTGAACAACTCAGGTTGGTTACTTTAGATTTATTCAAACAACTTAAGTCAGATAATGTGGTGTATGCTGAAATTCGTTTTGCACCACTGCAACATTTGCAAAAAGGAATGACACCGGAAGAAGTAGTGAAAGCAGTGAATGACGCTACTGCAGAAGGTATTTCAACATTTGGTGTTGAAGCTGGAATCATTCTATGTACACTCCGTCATTATAGTGAAGCAGAAAGTCTGCAAACTGTAAACCTTGCTCATCAATTTCAAAATACTCATATAGTTGGATTTGACATTGCTGCGGATGAAGCCGGCTTTCCAGTCGAAAATCATATCAAAGCCTTTCAGTTTGCTCATGAACACAAAGTTCATTGCACTGCACATGCCGGTGAAGCCTGTGGTCCTGAAAGTGTATGGGAAACCTTAGATGTGTTCATGCCTTCTCGTATAGGCCATGGCGTTAGAAGTGCTGAAGATGAGTTGTTATTACAGCACTTGAAAAAGCACAATATTCATCTTGAGGTTTGTCCAACCAGTAATATTAAAACCGGTGTTTTTGAATCTATTGAAAACCATTCAGCTCCGAAAATATTTGCATCAGGTGTTTCGATGAGCATCAACACAGATGGCAGAACCATTTCAGATGCAACGCTTACAGAAGAATATGAATTGATGTATAAAGTGTTTCAATGGAACATACAACAACTTCGACATTGTAATCTTGAAGCCATTCGTCATTCATTTGCGAATGACAATATCAAACAAAAAATAAAGCAGCTTATTGAAGCTGCTTATGTGTAGTTTTTTTATCTCGATCCTTCCGGTAAAGGCTTGTCTCTTTTCAACATCTCATTTCTATTCGCCATTTCCCATGCAGTGAAGAAAATCATTTGAGCACGTTTTTCAAACAATGGCCAGTTGATTTTATCAATGTCATCAGTCGTTTTGTGATAATCTGCTTTTAGCATACCATCATAAAAAAACAAAACAGGAATGCCTTTTCTCGCGAAATTATAATGGTCACTTCTGTAATAAATTCTGTTAGGGTCATTAGGGTCATCAAATTTGTAATCCAATACCAGCTTGGTATTTTCATTGTTGGTGCCTTCGTTGATGATAGGCAATTCGGAGCTGATTTTATCATGACCAACAACGTATACATAATTTAATGTGTCGGCAGTTTTTCTTTCGGTATCTATCCTTCCAATCATATCTGTATTCAAATCCACTGATGTTTTTTCTAATGGTAACAAAGGATGATCGGTATAATATTCACTTCCCCACAAACCTTTTTCTTCTCCACTAACGGTCATGAATACTATGGTTCTTCTTGGTCCCTTGCCTTCTTTTTTTGCTTTGGCGAAAGCTGTAGCCATTTGCATTACCGTTACAGTCCCACTGCCATCATCATCAGCACCGTTATATACTTTTCCATCGCGCATGCCCAGGTGATCGTAATGAGCGGTTAGAAAAACAAACTCATCTTTTTTATCTGTGCCTTCAATCATGCCCAATACATTTGATGCATTGATGGTTTCGCTGTATTTATTGAAATTATATGAAATGGGTGTATTGATTTCTTTTGTGGTTTCATTTAAAAGTTTATTATTCCTAACGCCGTCTAATAATGATTCGAAATCTGCGCCTATAAGCAAGTTGGCAGTTTCATGACTGATATAAGCAAAGTTGATTGACTTGTTGTTGTTATCTTCCGACGGGTAATACACATTTGTTTTTTTATTTCTTCTGATGGCTTGTTCAGAAAAAGATTTCTGCATCAAATCAATGCAAATAGCCCCCACTGCGCCTTTCTCAGCAGCAGCTTCCAGTTTCTTGCCAACTCCATTTCTCGACCAGGCTGATGACATACCATCAGTTGATAAAAAATAATTTCCGTTTTTCTTTGGCTCGCCCGAGAAGAAACAAACCACTTTTTCTTTTACATCTATATGTTCATAATCGTTGTAATCATTGTCGTTGATACCATAACCTGCAAATACAATTGTGTTGCTGTTGAATTGATTGGTTTCATTGGATGACAACGGAATTAAAAAATCTTTGCCTGAAATCAATTCATTATTATTAATGGAAATTTTCGCTGATACTGCAGAATCTTTTTTCAATGGAAATAGTTGCTGATAATTTTCTGTTGAACTTACCGGCTTCAATCCTAGGCTTTTAAAATGTTTAGCGATATAAGCAGCCGCTTTTCTTTGGCCTTCGGTGCCGGTTTCGCGACCTTCCATATTGTCATCTGCGATTACGGTTAAATGTGATTTCAGTCCATCCGCATTTACCATTGCAGCATATTTTACCGCATCTTTAGTTTGTGCGGATAATTTTATTTGAACTAAAATGCAGACAACAAAAAAGAAAATGTTTTTCATTTTTTAAATTTTATGAATGATATGAAACCGATAATAATTTGTATTCACCAAACGTTCCTATGGAACGAATATCTATTTGCATTTCGGGCTAAAGACGAAACTTTCCTATGGAACGAAGTTTGCAAAAAGAAATTTTAAAATTCTAAAGTTGAACATCGCCCACAACATCAAACAATAAACCACAAACAAAAAACATCAAACGAGCGAAGCGACCAAACATCAAACACAAACTCATGTTTCAAAGGTCCAAAAGGTTCAATCCGTTCAAAAGGTTTTTGCAGAATAGCACTTTGATTTAGAATGCAAATCGACAACAACAAACAATAAACACCAAACAAAAACTCTTGTTTCAAAGGTTTAATAAGTTCAATCTGTTCAAAAGGTTTTTGCTGAATAGAATTGCTGTTTAGAATATTAATCCCCAGCAAAACATCATCAACTTCCCCCTTCGGGGGATTGAGGGGGCATTTTAACAAGCAATCTTCCTCACCCTTCCCTCATGTCTTCCACCCTCAAACGCAGTATTCATAAACGTATCAACCATTTTAATCGCAGTGGCTTCATCAACAAATCTAGCAGGAATACAAATTACATTTGCATCATTATGTTGACGTGCCAACGAAGCCAATTCATCAGCCCAGCAAATCGCCGCTCTAACTCCTGCATGTTTATTGGCAGTAATAGCAACTCCATTCGCACTACCACAAATTAATATGCCAAAAGCAGTTTCATTATTTTCTACAGAAGCTGCAACAGGATGTGCAAAATCAGGGTAGTCTACAGAATCTTTAGTAAATGTTCCAAAATCTTTTACTGAAAAGCCTTTGCTCTCTAAATGCGCTTTGATGACATCTTTGTAATCTACGCCTGCGTGGTCACAACCGATGGCAATGGGGGATGTGAGGTTGAATGAAGTCATAATTTAAAGGCCCCCTCAGTCCCCCGAAGGGGGAATTTGATTGTGTTTTGCTGGGGCCAAACAATTTTAATTTACAATTAAAAGACAATTTATCTAACAAATAAAAAATTCTCTCACGAATTAAATCTCCCTCTCCTTCGGAGAGGGTCGGGGAGAGGCTTTTAACTCCATTCCTTCTTCTCCTCATTCTTACTGCCATCCACTTTCGCCGCAATCAACACACTAATTTCGTATAGCAACTGCAAAGGAACAAACACAATCATCTGACTGGTCCAATCTGGCGATGGGGTTACCACTGCTGCAATAATCAAAATAATCAACACAGCATATTTTCTGTTCTTGCGCATGAACGCTGCCGATATGATGCCGATTTTAGCTAAAATATAAACGAACACCGGCAACTCAAACGAAATACCACATCCCAAAATGATGTTGTTCAAGGTATCGATATAATCATCTAAAGTTGGAATGTATTTGTAAACGCCTCCTGTACCTAAAGTAAAATTGGCCAGAAAATTAAAGGTAAACGGTGCTAGCAAATAATAACCGAAAGCTGCACCAATAAAGAAACAAAGCGAAACCCAAAATATGCTGCCTCTTGAATATTTCAATTCTTTTTCTGAAAGTGCAGGCTTGATAAATTTCCATAATTCCCATATCAAATAAGGGAAAGCAACAATTAAACCACCAATCATCGAAATGGATAAAGCCGCCATAAATGGACCACTTACTGTATTACCTTGTAATTCTAAATTAATCGGCGGCATGCACATGGAATCTCCAATGCCTAACCAATGACCGAATCGACAAAAAGCATCATACGTAACAAATTTTGCAGAAGCCGGCGCAAAAATAATCTTATCAAAAATCCAGTCTATTTTAATAAAAAGTACAATAGTTATCACTAGCCATACAATTGTAGACCTTACCACATGCCACCTCAGCGCTTCTAGATGGTCTACAAAACTCATCTCAGCTTTTTTTTCGGAACTATCTTTTTTCCGAAAAAATGAACGCTTTTTATTTTCTTCAGCTGCCAATATTATTTTTTTAAACTCGATTTTATTGTTGTGTTGTCAACTTCTCTGCATTTTCTGCAAACTGAAGTGCTTCGATAAATTCCTGCACCTCTCCGTTTAAAACTGAATCAAGGTTATAAACGGTAAGGCCTATACGATGATCAGTTACTCTTCCTTGTGGATAATTATAAGTACGAATCTTAGCACTTCTGTCGCCGGTACTCACCAAACTTTTTCTTTTATGAGCAATGGCTTCTTCAGCTTTACGAACTTCTTCATCATATAATTTAGTACGAAGCATATCCATGGCTTTTTCACGGTTGCCCAACTGACTTCTTTCTGTCTGACAAACCACAACGATACCCGTAGGCTTATGTGTTAAGAAAACTTTTGTTTCTACTTTATTTACGTTCTGTCCACCCGCACCACCAGAACGAGCCGTTTCCATTTTTACATCACTTTCTTTCAATTCAAAATCAACTGCATCAGCTTCAGGCATTACAGCTACTGTTGCGGCGCTGGTATGAACACGGCCACTGGCTTCGGTATCGGGTACACGCTGTACACGGTGAACGCCACTTTCGAATTTCATCGTACCATAAACATCATCACCTACTATTTCTACTTGAACTTCCTTGTAACCACCAACCGTTCCTTCACTTTCACTGAGTATTGCCGTTTTCCAGCCTTTTTTCTCACAATATTTGAGGTACATTCTCAATAAATTCCCTGCAAATAAAGACGCTTCATCACCACCGGTACCGGCTCTGATTTCCAGAATGGCATTCTTTTCATCATAAGGATCTTTCGGAATAAGGAGATTGCGGATGATTTTTTCAATTTCTTCTTTTTTAAGTTCCATCTCTGGCAACTCCATTTTAGCCATTTCTCTCATTTCCTCGTCATCGGAATACAACACCTCTTTATTGAATTCAATATCATCGAGCAATTTTACATAAGCATTTCTGACATCTACAATTTTACCCAAACTTCTGTATTCCTTACTCATCGCGCTGAACTTTTTATTGTCGCTTACGATTTCAGGATTGGTGAGGGCAACGCCAATATTATCGAATTTTGCTTTTATGGCATCCAGTTTATCTAACATAGTGTAATTTTATAAAACAATCAACGCGGCGCAAATTTACGCCATAACTACCATCATTTTGTATAGAAAATTAACTGCAGACCAGATTTTTAACGGATACGAGCTTTTACCCCAAGGTTCGGTATTGATTTTAGAAAAAAACGGCACTATTGTCGACATTGTTAATCAGGCCGAAGCTGGTGATGATATTGAGCGTCAAATAGGAATGTTGTCGCCCGGTTTCGTCAATTGCCATTGCCATTTGGAGCTTTCTCACATGAGAGGAAAAGTGCCCAAACATACTGGTTTGATTGATTTTTTGATGAAAATCGTCGAACACCGACATGCCACCGAGGAAGAAATTCAATCAGCCATTGAAACTGCCGAAAATGAAATGATACAAAATGGCATTGTGGCGGTAGGAGATATTTGCAATACTACAAATACGATTGCCCAGAAGTCAAAATCCAATTTGCATTATCAGAATTTTATTGAAGTGGCAGGTTTTCCTGATGGGATTGCCGACAAAAGATTTAATGCTATTCTGAATGTTTATAATGAATTCACAAAAATTTCGAAATACAATTCCATAGTTCCACATGCGCCGTATTCTGTGTCGGCTTCTTTGCTTGAAAAAATAACTTCATTTCCGGGTAATGAGATCATGACCATGCACAACCAGGAAACGCTTGCAGAGAATGAGTTGTATGAAAAAATGGAAGGTGAATTTTTGTCCTTTTATCAAAAGCTGAATATACCAGTTGATGGTTTCAATGCCAAAGGGAAAAGTAGTTTGCAATATTTTTTGCCTTTTTTTAAAAGAAATCAACCATTGATTTTGGTACATAATTTATATACAAAATCAGAAGATATCGGTTATGCACAAACGATGAGCGAACTTGATCATTCCGCTTTATATTTTTGTTTATGTCCACATGCGAATCAATACATCAGTAACAAGCTGCCCGATGTAAATATGTTTGTAAACAAAGAGATGAATTTGGTTTTGGGAACTGATAGTTTGGCTTCAAATGATCAGTTAAGTATCATGGCAGAAATCAAATTATTACAACAGCATTTTCCTAACATTTCATTTACCGAAATACTGAAATGGGCTACCAGCAATGGCGCCAAAGCTTTGAAGATAGATGATGTGTATGGTAGTTTTGAAAAAGGAAAAAGGCCGGGTGTGGTTTTGATTGGGGAAGATAGCGAATGTCGCCCCCTTTAATTCCCCCAAAGGGGGAAGATGAAGAAGTTTTGATGAACATCATTTTGAAATTATTTCATCATTTAATTAAATTAATTACATTTTTAAATGTAAAATGTAAAATATCCAATGTAAAATGTAAAAGTGGGATTTTGGAAATGAAACTATCAAAATCTCATGTACAAAAATTCGTGATCATCAAAAAAACATAATCAAAGTCCCCCTTGGGGGATTGAGGGGGCCTGATCACCCCAACACTTCCTGCAACACCTTCATCGTTTTCATTTGTCCGAAATCCTGAAGATGTAATGCATAATATTGCTGGTATGCAGTAAGTAGCAATTTTCGAATGTCTTTATTGAGTTTTACTTCATTGAGTGCTTCGGGATGGATCACTTTGAGTAATTCTATAGTGTGCTTCGTTAATTCGCCTTGTATAAAGTAATTATGTATAGGTTTGTCTGTAACAAAAATCCCTTCTCTTAAATCAAGATAAATTTCAGATTCGGTTTCTAAACCTGGGTCGGGACTTTGGATTTTAAAGCCCATAAATTGAGGCAATTGGAGTGAGAAGTACAAGGCAAAATTAGCAGCGTCAGCCATTGCAGCTCGGTCCAGAAAAAGAAAGCAATCTTCACAGAAATAAAACAATTCGTCGTTGGCTTCCGGTTGTTTTAAGGTTTTTGTGAGCAGTTCAATCACATAAACGGCAATACTGTTTTTGATCACATCGCTGAAAAGCTGCTGATAAATGATATGCCAATTACATTCTTTTATTCGTTGCATTCCTTTAAGCTCATTGTGGTACACTTCCATGTCTAATAATGCGCCTGGTTGCATCATGGCTGCTTTTGAGCCTTTTTTCTGTGTGGTTCTTACGCCATTAACCATATAAGTCTGTATCCCGAATTTTTCTGTGAAAATAGTAGCGACAATGCTCGTTTCGCCATATTTCACGGTTCGCAATACAATGCCTTTGGTTTTATGCGTCATGAATTTATTTCTTGAAGTTTTTTATAAATAAACTTTCTTTGCACAATAATAATCATTCCCACTCATCAATATCAGAAAAATATGTGGCAACAGCTTGCAAAATTCGTACTTAAAAACAGATTGATTTTACTTTGTTTGTTATTGCTTACCACAGTATGGATGGGCTTTTACGCATCGAAAGTAAAATTGAGTTATGAGTTTTCTCGTGCCATACCAACAGACAATCCAAAGTATCAGGAATATATGTCATTCAAAAAATTGTTTGGAGATGACGGCAATATGCTGGTGATTGGTGTACAAACAAAAGACTTTTTCAATCAGCAAAAATTTACAGCTTATCAGGAACTTGGAAAAGAAATCAAAAAAGTTCATTGTGTAGAAGATGTGCTTAGTGTTCCCGTTGCCGTTATGTTGGAAAAAGACAGTGTAGAAGAAAAGCTGGTTTCCCAAAAAATATTCGCCGATCAATATAGCAATCAAACTGAATTAGATAGTGCTGCTTCCGTATTCATGAATCTTCCATTTTACAAAACTTTGCTCTACAACCCTGATTCAGCGGCTTATGTGATGGCGGTTAAAATAAATAAAGACTCTCTGAATTCGCCAGCCCGAGTTAAAATAGTGGATGGTATCATGAAGGCAACGTCAACGTATGAACGAAATGCAGGTATTGAAGTGCACTTGAGTGGACTTCCCCTAATCAGAACCGTTATTGCAGAGAGAATTCAGAAAGAAATGAAATTGTTTTTGTGGGGTTCATTGTTGTTAAGTGTGTTGATATTATTTATTTTCTTCCGTTCTATTAGTACCACTTTGATTTCAATGAGTGTAGTAGTCATAGGCGTTATTTGGACGGTAGCCATGATTTATTTATGCGGATACAAAATCACTTTGTTAACAGCATTGATTCCTTCATTGGTGGTGGTGATTGGTATTCCCAATTGTATTTACTTTATCAATAAATATCACACGTCCTATCTGGCTAGCCATGAAACGAACGAAAAAGACAGAAAAGAAAAAGCTTTGGTGGATATGGTTAGTAAAATGGGCGTGGTTACTTTGTTTTGCAACATCACAGCTGCTATAGGATTTGCCGTATTTGCCCTTACCAAAAGCGCCGTTTTAAAAGAGTTTGGTGTGGTTTCTGGTATCAGCATCATGTTCATCTTTGTGATTTCTTTTGTGCTGTTGCCTTCAATATTAAGCTACTTGCCTGTACCGGGTAAACAACAATTGAAATACCTCGACAACAAATGGGTGTTGACTTTTCTTAATAAAGTAGAAACATGGGTATTCAATCACAGGAAAACAATTTTGATGATTACCTCTTTGGTAATCTTGATCTCTATTGGTGGCATTCTCAGATTAAAATCTGTTGCTTATATAGTTGATGACTTACCTAAAACAGACAAGATTTATAAAGATTTAAAATTCTTCGAAAGGAATTTCAAAGGTATTATGCCATTGGAAATTGTCATTGATTCAAAAAAGAGGAGAGGACTTCGTGGCTTAAAACCCTTTTACAAAGTGGATTCTCTAGCCATGTACATTGCTTCTAAAAAAGAAATGAATCGTCCGTTAACCTTATCAGAAGGGTTGAAGTTTGCTACCATGGGATTCAATGACAATGATTCCAACAATTACAGAATGCCTGGAGATTTTGAAGCCGTTTTTCTAAATGATTATTTGAATCAGAAAAATCAAAACAATAAAGGTGGCTTTTCGAAAATGCTCAGCTCATTTATAGATACAAGTAAACGTTATACCAGAATTAGCGTAAGCATGGCAGATGTGGGAACAGAAAAATTGCCGGTCATCATGGATGATATCCAACAAAAAGCAAATCAATATTTTGACACAGCCAATTACAAAGTATCATTAACCGGTACCAGTATCACTTTTCAGGAAGGGAGTAAATTCATCATCAATGGGTTGAAAGAAAGTATCTTCTGGGCCTTTCTATTAATTGCTTTATGCATGCTTTATTTATTCAAGTCATTTAAAATACTGGTATGTTCATTATTGCCCAATTTGATTCCTCTTGTGGTAACTGCAGGTGTCATGGGCTGGGCGGGCATTCCGCTGAAACCCTCAACAGTACTGGTTTTTAGTGTTGCTTTGGGCATTGCGGTGGACATTACGATACGATTCCTGGTAAATTACCGTCAGGTGTTACCTTTCTATGATGGCGATGTA
>CANGEZ010000034.1 GCA_947452875.1 Chitinophagaceae bacterium | reverse complement strand
GGGATCATGGTCTGGAGTGTTGTCGTGGCATGATAATAAAAAAGCAACAGCAACAATAGGTAAAAAACGCTTCATAATAGAGTATTAGTCAGCAAAATTAGGCATTGAGTGGTTGGCTCAACAAAAAAATAAAAAATTATTCCTTAAAACTTGCATTTAGAAATTTAAGTTTCTACTTTTATAAAACCTCTGAGACAATATTTATCTTTCTCATCAATAATAAATGTTGCTCCAACTCCAATCTCTAAGATAACTAAACATCAGCCAAAGAATTCAAATCCTCTCAAAAAGCTATACAATATCGTATTGAAAAATGATTTACCATTAATCATTTTTTTAATAACGTTCCATGAGGCTTATATCTTTACTAATTTTATTTTTTACGGGTTCACTTCAGCTTACTGCACAACGTATTTGCGGTACTCATGAATACAATGTAAGAAACAATCAAAATATTCCTGTTCAATATCAGGACGCTCCAGGTTCTCATCACAGAGATACTGTTGCCAATGAAATCATCACCATTCCTGTAGTTGTTCACGTACTTTATCATACTACTGCTCAAAATATTTCTACTTCACAAATTTTATCTCAGTTAAAGGTTTTAAATGAAGACTTCAGAAGAATGAATGCAGATGCAGCGAATACGCCCGATGCTTTTAAATCGGTTGCTGCAGATGCTAAAATCATGTTCTGTTTGGCTCAGATAAATCCTGCAGGCAGACCCGCTTCTGGTATCATCAGAAAGTTTACCACTAAAGAATATTTTTCTGTTGATGATGCGATGAAATTCAGCGCAGCCGGTGGTGATGATGCCTGGGATAACAAAAAATATTTAAACATCTGGGTTTGTAATATTCAAAACAATGTGTTGGGATATGCCTCAAATCCAGGAACTCAAGCAGATAAAGATGGTGTGGTGATTCAATTTGATGCGTTTGGAAATACGGGAACACTTAGACCAAGCTTCAACAAAGGAAGAACAGCTACACATGAGGTGGCACATTGGATGGGTTTGAAACATATCTGGGGTGATAATAACTGCGGTGATGATGGAATAGGAGATACTCCTCAGCAATCAGGATACAACAGTAATTGTCCTTCATTCCCTCACATGAGCAGTTGTTCTCCTGATGCCAATGGGGACATGTTTATGAATTTCATGGATTACACCAGTGATGCTTGTATGAACATGTTTACCGAAGGACAAAAAACTAAAATGAGAGGTTTGTTTGCTTTACACAATTACAGAAATTCTTTCCTAAGTTCTTTTGCTTGTGATAGCACTTTAGCTACAGCAGCACCTTTACCAGCAACAGATACAACAGTTCTTGTAAAGCCAATACCAACGGTTCAGATTTTCCCTAATCCTGTTCACAGTGATTTTGGTTTTGCTGCCTTAAACGGATATTCTTTGGAAGGCAAGCAATTTGTAATCATGAATGCTAATGGAGAAGTTTTAATCAAAAAAACAATTTTAAATGTGACTGATAAAGTGAACATCACATCATTACATGCTGGAATATACATCATACAAATTGGTCAGGGCTCAGATAGAGTCGTTCTCAAGCTGATCAAAGTTTAACATATTTTCTTTGGGGGTTTTATGATCGTCGGGATGATTTTTCATCCCGACCTTCTTATTTTTACACAAATAATTTTATGAAAAAAATCATTCTCTTCTCCATTGGTATTTTCCTTCTCTCGAGTAGCAAATCTCAAATCAATTTAAATAAAATAAAAAAGTCGGTAACTGGCAAGGATACTAGCACTGCCAATTTGGTAAACGCTGCCACTAAAAATATAGCGGGTAACAATAAAGGCAGTTTGACCAACGATGATATTATCAGTGGTTTAAAAGAAGCCCTCACCATCGGAACTCAAAATAGCGCAAAGAAATTAGGAACTGTTGATGGTTTCTTCAAAGATGCCGCATTGAAAATATTGATGCCTCCTGAAGCACAAAAAGTTACCAATACTCTCCGAAGTATGGGTATGGGAAACTTAGTTGATAAAGCCATTCTTTCTATGAACAGAGCCGCAGAAGACGCCGCATCTGGCGTTGGTGATATTTTCATCAATGCCATTAAAGACATGAGTATTGCAGATGGAATTCAAATTTTAAATGGCGGGAATACCGCAGCAACAGATTATTTAAAATCAACAACCACCAATTCTCTTACAGAAAAAATGCGTCCGGTAATCGAAACTTCATTGAAGAAAACAGACGCCACAAAATACTGGAATGATGTATTCACCAACTACAACAGAGTGTCAACCAAAAAAGTGGAAACTGATTTAACCGCATACGTAACCCAAAAAGCCATGGATGGAATTTTCATTTCAGTTGCTCAAGAAGAACAGAAAATAAGAAAAGACCCGGCGGCACAGGTGACGGGGTTGTTGAAGAAGGTGTTCGGACAATAAAGAAAATTGTTTCAAATGTTCAAAAGGTTCAATAAGTTCAAAATTTTGATTTCGTCCAAACAAATTGAACACATTGAACCTTTTAAACATTTTGAACTGAATAAAAGAGACAACAACTTCTCACTTTGGCGGGCTTACTTCCTCACAATCTTCATCTCCTCTATCAAATTACTCGCTCCTGCGAATTTATCGATGATGAAAAGTACATAACGAATATCTACCATGATGTTTCTGCAAATGTTGGGGTCGTAGTTAATGTCGCTCATGGTGCCTTCCCAAACCCTGTCGAAATTTAATCCTACAAGATAGCCATTGGCATCCAATGCTGGACTTCCGGAATTACCGCCGGTTGTGTGATTGGCAGCAATGAAACATACGGGTTGTCTTCCGTCTGCTGCGGCATATTGTCCAAAGTCTTTTGCATTATATAAATCAATCAATTTCTTTGGTAAATCAAACTCATAATCACCTGGTTTGTATTTTTCCATCACACCATCCATGTAAGTATAGAAATCATAATTCATGCCGTCTCTTGGCTGGTAACCTTTAACGTTACCATAGGCAACTCGCAAAGTACTATTTGCATCAGGATAAAAAACTTTATCATTGAAAACTGTCAATTGCGCTTCCATATACTGGCGTTGCAGTTTGTTGATGTTGAGTTGTATACCTGAAATTTTATTTCCGATTTTATTCATGTACGTTTCGTTGATATCGGTGTAAAGTCTGAATAGATTATCATTCTTGATGATTTCAATTGCTGATTTAGAATCACCGGCCAAAATGCTTTTGATATTATCTGCTTTAGTCATAACAGAAGCAGTGTAAATATCATTGGCGACTTCATGAATAGTTTTGATAGATAATAATTCTTGTAGGAGTGGAGATACATTTTCTTTAGGTTGATCATTCACATACATGGTCAACAATTTTTCAAACAATTGCTGGTCAAGTACGGCATTATACTCATTGAAAATATCATCGATTTTTCCGTTGATTTTTTTATTCCTGTCAAGATTTGCTGCATCGTCTTTTCCTATGTTACTGATATGACTGTTTAAAGCTGCAGCTACATTGAAGAGTTCAATTTTAGGCATGATTTCATTGTAATAATCTCTTGCAAAAGAAAGGGGTTCTATTTCTTTATAAGCAGCGGAAAGTTCTTCAAGTATTTTTCCATATTGCGATTGCCATTGTGGGTTGGATTGTAATTTGGAAGTGAACTCGGTTTGGTAATCCAGCTTTTTTTGAATGGCATTCGACTTTGTTAATCCGAGAACTTCTCCTTGCCATTTTTTATAAGCATTTTCTATACTTGCATATTTTGCTGCGTATTGAATTTTAATGCCTTCGTCTTTTGTCATGAATGATTTCATCAATTCAAGTGCCTCGTGTCTGATTTTAATTTTCGCTGGATCGTTCACCGTCATGATTTGCTGAATGGCAGCAGCACTCAGGTATTCATTGGTTCTTCCCGGAAATCCAAATACCATCGTGAAGTCGCCTTCTTTCATGCCTTTCAAAGAAATGGTCAACGACTTTTTAGGAGTATATGGAACATTCTCTGGAGAAAATTCAGCAGGATGATTGTTCTTGTCGGCGTAAATTCTAAACATGGAAAAATCGCCTGTATGACGCGGCCACATCCAATTATCGGTGTCTTTTCCAAAATTGCCAATAGATGCAGGAGGCGCTCCCACCAATCGTACATCTTTATACGTTTCGGTAACGAATAAGAAATATTTATTGCCTTCGAAAAATGGTCTGATGATGATATCTTGATACGTTTCTTTTTTATAATCTTTTTTTATTTGAGCGATATTCTTATCAATAACAAATTGTCTTTCTTTTTCGGTCATGCTACTATTGACATCTTTAATAATGGCATTGGTTACTTCATCGATACTGATGATGAATGAAACAAACAATCCCTGATTTTGTAATTCCTGATTTTTATTATAAGCCCAAAATCCATCACGGATGTAATTGTGATCTAATGAAGAATGGTTTTGTACAGCGTCAAAACCGCAATGGTGGTTGGTTAAAATTAATCCCTGATTGGAGATCACCTCTGCGGTGCAAAATCCACCCAGACTAACAATCGCATCTTTCAAACTTCCTTTGTTGATGTTGTAAATGTCTGAAGCATTTATTTTCATGCCCAGTTTTTTCATTTGCTTTTCGTTAAGTGTTTGCAAGAGCTGAGGCAACCACATGCCTTCATCAGCAAAGGTTTGAAATGAAATAACAATAAATACAATCAGAAAGCTTAATCTATTTTTCATCTTTGAGGATTTTCTATTTTAATAAAACTTTTGCGAGTCTTTTTACTTCCGCAATTTCGGTTTCAGTTAAAGGTTCTCTGTGTTTGATTTTGGATTGTAAAAATAAGGCCATTTTGTGTTGTGGGAACTTTTTCAGAATATCTTCTAACAGTGTTTCGATATCATTTGCTTTTTCGGGCTCTGGCGCTTTTGTGATTTTTTCAGATTTATATCGATTGGGTTTTTTCTTGATGATCGCTTCCAATGTAGCGAGCTTAGCTGTTGTAATGATTCCGGATTGTTGTGCCTTGGCATAAAGCCCTTCCAACTGTTTCTTGCTCAATCCACCGAGATTGCAATATTGGTGATGCAGGCTACTGATGAAAACACTATCAGGTTTGGCTGCTTTTAATGTTTCGAGGATTTGGAGGGTGATGTCGAGGGGCATTTTTTTGAAATGTTTAATAGGTTCAAAAGGTTCAAGTAAGTTCAAAAAGTTATTTACTTAATAAGATTTTAGGTTTCAAAGGTATTAAAACAAAAAACTTATTAACTCCAATAAACTAAAGTGTAATGGAGTTAATAAGCTCTATAAAACATCTGGAACGTATTGAACCTTTGTAACCTTTTGAACCTTTAAATATCAATCGCCTCCCCATAAGCCGCTGCAGTAGCTTCTTTCAATCCTTCACTCATGGTTGGGTGAGGGTGAACGGCATTTAGGATTTCGTGGGCAGTTGTTTCTAATTTACGGGCAACAACAGCTTCTGCAATCATTTCTGTTACATTGTTTCCAATCATATGGCAACCTAAAAACTCACCATATTTAGCATCATAAATAACTTTTACAAAACCTTCAGTAGTTCCACCTGCCACAGCTTTACCGCTGGCGATGAAAGGAAATTTACCGACCTTGATTTCGTATCCTGCTTCCTTAGCTGCTTTTTCAGTATATCCTACAGAAGCAATTTCAGGAGTGGTATAAGTACAACCTGGGATGTTGTTGTAATCCATTGGTTCTGGGTTGTGTCCGCTTAAATGTTCAGCAGCATTGATACCTTCTTTAGCAGCAACGTGTGCTAATGCTTGTCCGGGTGTACAATCGCCAATTGCGTATAAACCTGCAACACTTGTTTGTTGATTCGCATCAACGATGATTTTGCCTTTATCCGTTTTTACACCTAATGATTCCAGTCCGATATTTTCAATGTTGGCAACCACACCAACCGCACTTAATAAAATGTCTGCTTCCAATATCACTTCGCCGGTGGCTGTTTTTACAGTCGCTTTCACGCCTGTACCTGAAGTATCCACTTTAGTTACTTCGCTGCTGGTCATGATGGTCATGCCTTGTTTTTTGAATTGTTTTTCCATTTCCTTGCTGATGTCTTCATCTTCAACAGGAACGATTCTTGGTAAGAATTCAACAATGGTTACGCTAGTGCCCATGCTGTTGTAGAAGTATGCAAATTCACTGCCTATCGCGCCACTACCGCAAATGATCATGCTTTTTGGTTGTGTTGGTAATGACATCGCTTCTCTATAGCCGATGATTTTTTTACCATCGATGGGCATGGTAGGCAATTGACGTGCACGACCGCCGGTTGCAAGAATAATATTTTTAGCTTCAACGATTTGTTTAGTGTTATCAGCTGCAGTTACTTCGATTTTGGTAGAAGAAACCAATTTGCCGTTACCCATGATAACGTCAATTTTATTTTTCTTCATGAGAAACTGAATGCCTTTGCTCATTTTATCAGCAACACCACGACTGCGTTTGATGACATTTACGAAATCAGCAGTTGCTTTATCGATTGTGATACCATAATCAGCTGCATGTTTGGTGTATTCATATACTTGAGCACTTTTTAATAAGGCTTTTGTAGGGATGCAACCCCAGTTGAGGCAAATGCCACCCAGACTTTCTCTTTCAACAATTGCTACTTTTTTTCCTAATTGACTAGCTCTGATTGCAGCAGGGTATCCACCCGGTCCGCTTCCTAAAACGATTACGTCGTATGCCATGATTTTTTAGTTTTATAATTGTACGCGAAAATAACTTGAAATAGGGGATTGACCAAAGGTAAATGCTGTGATTTTTCTATGATAACGATTGCATTAGCAGAAATCCTTTAATTTTAGAAATATGAAGCGCTGTTTGATGCTATTGGCATTCTCCTTTATTTGTTTTTTCGCTAAGTCTCAAAGCGTCATTTCATGCACCTTGACTGAGCTGGAAAATACAATCTCTTCAAATGATTCTGAAATGTTGGTCATCAATTTTTGGGCTACTTATTGCAAACCTTGTGTATCAGAAATTCCTGATTTGATTCGTGTTTGTCATGAAAAAAAGAATGTAAAACTAATCTTGGTAAGCTTGGATGACAAAAGTATGTTCCCCAAAAAGCTAAATCGATTTGTACAAAAACATCATTTCAAAACCAATTTGCTTTGGTTGAATGAAACTGATGCCAATTATTTCTGCCCAAAAATCGATCCTTCATGGAATGGCACCATACCTGCAACACTTTTTATTGATAAGAAGAATGGGAAAAGATTGTTTGTAGAATCGGAAATGAGTGTGGAGGAAATGTTGGGTAGATTACTAGATGCTGGATAGGCTGATTACAATTTTGCTCAAAAGGTTCAGTAGGTTCAATTAGTTCAAAAAGTTGCATGAAAGTTTTGAAAATCGCCCAACCCCAAACAACAAACAATAAACCCCAAACAATAAACATCAAACTTCTTTCCCTCTCTTCTCCGCAATGATTTTCATCGAGCTGATACTGACATTTAATTCGAAGCCGATAAGAATGGCCATTGAATTGATGTAGATTAGTGCCATTACCATCATAATCGTACCGATTGAACCGTAAAGCACATTGTACTTGCCAAAGTTGTTGACGAATATGGAAAATCCTACTGAAGATAAAACGCTTAAGAACGTAGTTGTAATGGTTCCGGGTGTGATGAGTCGCCATCTTTTTTCTACTGAAGGAGCATATTTGAAAATAAAGCCAACAGTCATAAATATCAGCACCAAGATGAAAATCCATCGTGTGTTTGAAATGACTTCTCTCCAAAAATGACTGGCCACAATCCAATTTAAAAGGGCACCTTGAGAAATCAGCAACACAAAATATCCAAAGAACAATCCGAAAATAATGATGGTCAACTTTATCGCGGTCCATCTTTCAACGATGCCCATTCGTTTTTCAAAACCTACATGGTTTTTCTTGTTGAATGACCTGATGAGTCCCATCATCGCATTGGATGCAAAAAATAACGAGAACAATAAACCAAAAGAAAGTAAGGCGATTTTACTGTCGTAAATAAATGAATCTACAAATTTAATCAGCTCACGATTATACACTCTGGAAGGGATAATGTCATAAATGATACTATGCAACTCCGTCTGAATCGTATGCTTGGAAATAAATGGAAGATTAGGAATCAACGTAAATAAAAACAATAAGGAAGGAGGAATGGCCATTATGAAATTATAGGAAATGGCTGATGCTCTTTCATTTAGTCCATGTGTTTTCAATTGACGATAAAAAAAGCCGAGAACATCATATAATGGTACACCTTCAAATCCCGGCAGGATAAGCGTTTTACTCCTTTTTACAAAAAAAGCGAGTGGTGTTTTGGTGATTAATATGCGTTCGAGTTTTGTCAAGGTTTTTGTTGAGTTTTAGTGCTCATCAATTTGTCTAAAGCTGCTTGATAGGTTTTAGCATATTGTAAATGTTCACTGTAAGTTGATGCGAAATTGGAGTATCCACCAAAATCAGGTTTGGCCACAAAGAAAATATAATCTGTTTTTGGTGCATCTAACACGGCATCAATTGTATTTATGGAAGGTGTACAAATCGGACCTGGAGGCAATCCTGTTTTGTAATATGTGTTGTACAGCGATGGATAATCTAAATGACCATGTAAAATTCTTTTTAATCCAAAATCACGCATGGCGTATTTAACGGTAGGGTCGGCTTCGAGTTTCATGTTTTTGGCAACACGATTAAAATACACACTGGCAATTTTTCCTTTATCTGCTTCCATGTTTGTTTCTTCTTCTACAATACTGGCAATCGTATAAATCTGTTCAGGAGTATAACCTTTTGCTTTGGCTTTAGCTGTTCTTTCGCCTTCCCAGAAATAATCATGCTGCTTTTTCAATCTTTCAAATATCTTCTTAAATGAGCCATTCCACCAGAATAGATAGGAGTTAGGAATAATGATTGTCATCACGCTATTGGTATCCAGATGATAGGGTGCCAAGGAATCATCACTCAATAAAAATCGAATCGCTTCCGCAGAATCTGCTTCGAAGTTGTTTCCTATTTTTCCAGCAAACTCTTCTTTGGTTCTGATTTTATTGATTACAAGTCTCACTTCCGCCTGATTGCCAGATTTCAACATTCTAATCAAACTGATGATATTGCTGCCGTTTTTGATGCTATAACGCCCTGCTTTAATATTACGATTGTAACCTACACGTTTACTGATGATATCGAAAAATAAAAAATTGTTCAGTACATGTTGTTCTGATAATTGATCTTTTACATTATCATAACTTGAACCTGAACGTATATAAAAATATTTCCCATCTGGTGCTGAAACTAAAGGCCCAAATACATTCCAGCCGGTATAGGCGAGAGCTATGGCTATAATAATAAAAGCAATTTTGATAATTTTTTTCATTTTTCTACTTAATTCAAAAGTCAAAATTAAAAATTTAAAAAAGGCAAGATTCAATTTTTACTCCGAGCTTTCGGGGCAGGCTTTTTGAATTTTTACTTTTTCATTTATTCGTGAGCAAAGTAAAATAAAAAACCCCGCGTTTTAGTGCGGGGCATAATATTTTTACAAAGCTTTTACTTTCCTGAATCTCCGGCAGCTGGCATAGTTGCTGTATTAGCCGGTGCAGGAGCAGGAGCTGGTGCAGGTGCTGTTTTTTGCTGAGGAGTTGTTGTCACGTTGTTCAACAAGTCATTTCCTTTAGAGGCTCCTCCTTCTTTAGGAATGAAAGCTGGTGAAACCAAACAAAGGATACCAACTACAGCAGCGAAAATCCAAGTTCCTTTTTCAAGTACATCTGTAGTTTGCTTTACACCCATCAATTGATTGCCTACACCTCCAAAGGTTCCGGATAAACCGCCACCTTTAGGGTTTTGAATTAACACAATAAGCCCTAAAACAATAGAGGCAATAATAATCAATACTCCAAATAATGCTAACATCTTATTTCGCTTTTAAATTTTCAATTTTGCCTGCAAAGTAAGTACTTTTAGCAGGATTCTGCAAACTTAATTTTTCGTAAACTTCGTTTGCTTTAGAAATCTTTCCTTGTTGAAGGTAAACTTCAGCCATAGCTTCGGTAATCACTTCTGTTTCAATATTGCTTTTTTCGGCCAACTGAGCCACATTTTGATCCACTTGTTTGGGCTCTGGTGGGGTATAATTATGTGTCTTTTTAATCGTTTTCAACCATTCGGTAAAGCTTTTTAATTGCTTTCCCAATTTGTCTGAGGATTGAACATCTTCACTGAGTTTTATGCCTTGTGAGGCAAAGTAATCTGTGGCGAAAAGAGGTTCAAACAACATCTCTTCATTGATTGGAGCTTGGTTGGATAAGGCCACCTGACGTGTAAGTAACTTTTCTAAAACAGGCTCAACAACAGGAATATTTTGCTCAACTTCAGGTTTGACTTCTGTATTTTGAACTTTGGTTTTCTCTGTTTGATGCATCTGAAGATGAAGCAAATAGGGATTATTGAAATGTAAAGACAGTTTTGCGGCTATTGATTTATAATCGCCATGACCAATACCGGTTTCTTTAAGTAAGTAAAAATGAGCCAGACTGAAATAAGGGAACTCTTTAACGACGTCTTGCAACATTATCGCGTTATCGGAATCCCAGGCGCTTTTCCCAAACAATTGTTTAAATAAATTCTGATGTTGCATTATTCAAATGTAAATTATTATACTCAAAAGTCAAATTACCAATTAGAAAATATTTTATTGAAAATATCATCCGTGAGATTTTTGACAATATCAGTAGTTAATCCGGCTTCAGCCTGAGACAAACTGATATTGGCATCAAAATCAAAAGTTCTCATGATATCTGCTTCAAAATTCTTTTTCTCATCCAGATTGTTCTTGAAAATCAAATGAAATCCAACCGTTAATCTGTTTCCGCTTGAATTGGCACCTGAAATACTAATTGTACTCGTACTGTACTGAGAAACATAACCGCTAATATCATAATCCGCATTATCATCATTGGTTTGACGCAATCGGGTAGTACCGATGATTTTTAATTTAACTCTTTCAGTCAACTGAGGGCTTAATTGCGGATTTACATAAGAAGCTTTATTCTCCAGGTAATTTACCCTGAATGTTTTCACTTCAACCGGAATTGGTGAGGTATCATTGAATGAATATTTACAGGTTGCAAAATTGAAAAGACTCAACAGGAGGATGCTGAGGAGAAATCTAAGTAGTTGTTGTTTTTTGGGAAGATGCATTATATGGTTAAAGGGTTTGTTTTGTTTGGCGTTTGGTATTTAGCGTTTTTTTGTTAATTATTTATGGGTAATTTATAATTGTTTCATCATCGTCACATTTTATTAAAAAAGTATTCAAATCTGATCAAACACACAACACCAAACGCCAAACGTTTTTTATAAATGCTCTATATCATACTCCTTCAATTTCCTGTACAAAGTTCTTTCGCTGATGCCTAAATCCAAGGCGGCATCTCTGCGTTTGCTTCTGTGCTTTTTGAGGGCTTTGATGATGAGTTCTTTTTCTTTATCAATGATGCTTAGTGATTCTTCCACATCTTCATGTTGTTGAATTGGCGCATGTTGGTCGTTTCTTAAAATTACTGCCGGACCAGCATTGCCATAATTGCCAGATGGGTTATTATTTATTTCTAATGGATTTATTACTGGCGACTCCTGCTGATAAACAGGCATATGAGCTGCCATTCCAGGATTTTGAATGAGTTCGAAAAACATTTTCTTTAGTTCATTCACGTCCTTTTTCATATCGAAAAACAACTTGTATAAAATTTCTCTTTCGTTTGCAAATTCAGTTTGGGTGACTACGCCTGGTCCTCCACTTAACGCCGGAAATCTTGAGAATTGATGTTCTGGTAAAAATGATTGCATTTGTTCTCCAGTAATGGTCTTTTCTTTACTCAATACCGAAATCTGTTCGGCAACATTTTTTAATTCTCTAACATTGCCCGGCCATGAATATTTAATGAGCACTTCTTTGGCTTCTTCCGTTAATTGAACGGGCGGTGTTTTATATTTCTCTCCGAAATCAGTAGCAAATTTTCTGAATAATAAAATGATATCTTCTTGTCTGTCGCGCAGGGCAGGTACACGAATAGGTACTGTATTCAAACGGTAATACAAATCCTCTCTGAATCTGCCTTTTTGAGTGAACTCAAGCAATTCCTTATTGGTAGCGGCAATTACACGGACATCAGTTTTTTGTACTTTGCTACTGCCCACACGAATGTATTCACCTGCTTCAAGTACACGAAGCAAACGTGCTTGAGTGCCCAAAGGCATTTCACCAATTTCATCGAGGAAAATCGTGCCGCCGTTTACAGTTTCGAAATAGCCCTTACGACTGTCAACAGCTCCGGTGAAAGATCCTTTCTCATGTCCGAATAATTCCGAATCAATGGTCCCTTCAGGAATGGCGCCGCAGTTTACGGCTATAAAAGGATTGTGTTTTCTAGCAGAAAGAGAATGTATGATTTGAGAAAAAACTTCTTTACCCACACCACTTTCACCGTTAATCAAAACACTTAAATCGGTATTGGCAACTTGTGTTGCAATGTTCAACGCATGATTTAATGCTGGTGAATTGCCTATGATGTTAAACCTATTTTTTATTGATTGCTGGTCCATGTTTCACTATTCGATTATGTTTCCAATAAGGGTTCCGGGTGTACAATCATGAACTTTCACCATCACGTAATCCCCTTTTTTATAAGTCAATTTCGGAAATACGATCACTTTGTTCTGGTCGTTTCTTCCATGAAATTCATTTTC
>CANGEZ010000033.1 GCA_947452875.1 Chitinophagaceae bacterium | reverse complement strand
TTTAAGTCTAACCCAATTTGCGAGGCGATCCCCAACCTGTTATAATTCAACCCCCAAAAAATATTAAACACCAAATACACCACCAAACACAATAAGAAAACACGCTTTAATGAAGCCAAAAAACCAATTGAAGTAATTTTTTTCTGAAAAAAGGCAATCACAAAGCGAATCAAAAAGAAAAACAGTGTAAAGAATATGATACCATAAAGAACATCGCCGAAACTAAAACCAAACCTACCAAATAAAAGGCATCGCAAATTTGATATGGTGAGGAATAGTCCATTACTGTAATGATGCTCTACCCAATTAGAATTCCCTGAGAAAAAATGCAGTAATACCGCAAAAATTGACAATAAAATCAGCGAAATATCTATTTTCTTGAGCTTCATATCAAATTAATAGTTGATTTTTTGCCTGAATTTTAATTCTAGAACTGAAAAAAGCATTGTGTTTCAGCAAAACAGACCCATTTATTTTGAAAATTAGCCTAATTCTGCAGAATATTCTCTTTAATGCTCTGATAATTCGCAAAATTAATATACCTTTGCCGTCCTTTAAACTGAACACAATGGCTAACAAGAGGACATTTGAGGTTGCTTTTGTGGGATTGAAGCCCGGTGTTCATGAGTTTAATTACGAATTGGATGAAAAGTTCTTTGCTGAGAAAGGTGTCCTGGATTTTCAATATCCTGTTGCACATGTAAAAATGCTATTGGAGAAAAACAGTAGTTTCATGCTGTTGAAGTTTGAAGTTGGAGGAACAGCAGTAGTTACATGCGACAGATGTGGAAATTCACTACCTATCGACCTTTGGGATGAATTCAACATGCTGGTTAAGCTGGTTGACAACCCTGAAGAAATGAATGAACAGGAAGAAGACCCAGATGTCTTTTACCTTTCAAGAAATGAGAGTCACTTGAACGTTGGCGATTGGATGTACGAATTTGCCTTGCTCAGTATTCCATTTCAAAAAATGTGTGCCCCGGATAAAATCGGTGGTCCGCAATGCAACAAAGAAGTTCTTGATAAATTAAAAGAAATGGAAACCAAGCATGAAGAGCATAATGCTAATGCGCTCTGGAAAGGTTTGGACCAGTTCAAAAACAATAACAATTAACATTTAATATTTAAAATTATACTGTCATGCCAAATCCAAAAAGGCGCCACTCACAACAACGCAGTGCAAAAAGAAGAACTCATTACAAAGCAAGTGAGCCAACATTAAGTGTTGATTCAACAACAGGCGAAATACACGTTCGTCACCGCGCTCATGTTAGCGAAGGAAAATTATATTATAAAGGAAAGTTGGTTGCTGAAAAAGCACCTCTTAAAGCATAATTGAATAATTTTTAATTTCTTATTCCAAAATCCTGATCGAAATAATTCAATCAGGATTTTGGAATTTTTAGTTTATTTTACACCAATGGTAAAAATTGGATTAGACATGATGGGAGGCGATTTCGCCCCTCTCGAAGCAGTAAAAGGGACAGCCGCATATTTAAGCAAACATACAGATCATGTTCATGTTGTGATGATTGGTGAAGAGGCGACTATACTTTTGCATCTTCAAACTCATCCCATTCCAAGTGGATCTTACACAATCGTGCCAACCACTCAGGTTATAGAAATGCACGAACATCCAACAAAAGCTTTAAAAGAAAAACAAGATTCTTCAATTGCCGTTGGATTTCATTTATTGGCATCAGGCAAAATTGATGCGTTCATCAGTGCAGGAAATACAGGGGCGATGATGGTTGGTGCATTATTTAGTATCAAAACTATTGAAGGTATTTCAAGACCCACCATTGGTGCTTACATACCAAGAGAAGACGGAACTTTAGGTTTATTGGTTGATGTTGGACTGAATGCAGATTGCAAACCGGAAAATCTAAATCAATTTTCCATCCTAGGTTCCCTATTTGCAGAACATATCCTGGAAATTGAAAATCCTAAAGTTGGCTTGGTGAACATTGGTGAAGAAGAAGGGAAAGGAAACATCTTAGCCCAAGCTACCTATCCCCTTTTAAAAGAAAATACCCAGATTAATTTTATCGGAAATATAGAAGGCCGCGACATCTTGATGAACAAGGCTGATGTTATGGTCTGCGAGGGATTTACAGGAAATGTTATTTTGAAAATGGCAGAAAGTGTTTATGATATCTCAAAACGCCGCAATTTAAATGACGAGCATTTTGAAAGATTTAATTTTGAATCTTATGGAGGAGTTCCTGTTTTAGGAGTAGCAAAACCTGTTATCATCGGTCATGGCATTTCTGGCCAAACAGCTTTCAGAAACATGATTGACATTGCTTATAGAATGAATCAAACAAATCTCACGGAAAAAATTGCGGAAAGCTTCAAAACTCAAATTGATAAAGTCTTACAATAAAAAAATAATATGAAAAAAACAATCCCAGTTTCAATTTTACTAAGTAGCTTAATGCTAACTATGTTTTTTGGTTGCAAAAAAACCAGCACTCCCGCTGTCGATCCATGCTTGAACACAACCATCACGATCACAAATTCAGTGACAGCTACAGTCCCATGCGAATCCACACCATCTGGAAGCATTACAATAACAGCTTCCGGCTCAACAGGTTTTACCTATAATAAAAATGGCGGCGCGTATCAAAGTTCAAACACTTTCACCGGCCTTGCTGCTGGAGTATATACAATGGGTGCAAAAGATGCAAATGGTTGCACTAAAACTCAAGTTGTTTCTGTTGGGAACGCTACTGCAGGTCCTAATTTTACAAATGTAAAGAGTATCGTAAGCTCAAAATGTGGCAATTGCCATCTTAACGGAGGCAATGATGGAAGTGTGAATTTAGATGCAGATTGTTCTATCGTTGCAAAGTGGGACAGAATCAATGTGAGATGTGTTTCTCAAGGCAACATGCCACCTCAAGGATTAACTGCAACTCAAAAAGCACAAATCACCGCTTGGGTTAATGCCGGTCATAAATTTTCTGATTAATAACAATTAGCTTTCACTTCGTCTACCCATCACATTTATTTGTGATGGGTTTTTTATTGTAACATTTTTAGCACACGAATTGTTAACGACTCGTTAATGAGCTACTTATATTTTTATTGGCATGATTTTTTGTTATAAAATATTGTTCCTTTGTGAGCCGGAAATTAAACACCTTTTATCAAAACAAATAAAACCAATTCTTATGAAAAAAAACTTGATATTAATCTCGTTTTTGATTTTGACAGTAATGTCTTATTCAATTATCAGTTGCCAGCATCAAATCAGATGTGAAGATGTAAACTTTCAAATTTCAACCACTCATACAAATACCTCTCTTAATCAGTCTGATGGCACAATAACAGCCACAGCAACAGGTGGCAGTGGAATTGAATTTAGTATAGGAAATGGAGCATATCAATCAAGTGGCAGTTTCACAAATTTAGCTGCTGGGACATATGTAGTACATGGCAGAAATGCTGTAGGTTGTTCAGGAGAAGATACTGTTGTTATTAGTTCAGCTGTTGACCCTTGTGCAGGTGTAAATATATCCATTCAAGCTGCTGCCACTGATGCTTCTGTCGGCCAATCCAATGGATCAATAACTGCCACAGCTTCTGGTGGTGGCTCATCTTACACTTATAGTTTGGATGGAATCAATTTTCAGGCATTAGGAGCATTTACAGGATTGGCAGCAGGTAGTTATACAGTAACTGCACAAAATCCCAATGGTTGTTTTGGAACAACTCAAGTGGTTGTAAACACATTGAATCCATGTAGTGGCATCAATATAACTTTATCAGAAACACATAACAGTCCTTTTACCGGACAAACAAATGGATCCATAACGGTAACGCCTAACCCATTGGGATCATATACATACAGTATCAATGGAGGACCTTATCAGGCCAGCAACACTTTCACTAATTTAGGAGCAGGCATTTATACAATTGTTGCTAAAAACCTTACTGGATGCACTAGCAACCCACTAAGTGTTACATTAAATGCCGTAGATCCTTGTATAGGATTAACCATTACCTTAACTGAAACTCATGTCAACCCTACATCAGGTCAATCAAATGGATCGATTACAGTTACGACTACCCCTACAGGCACATACACATACAGTTTAAATGGTGCTGCATTCCAAACAAATAATACTTTCAATAACCTTGCAGCTGGGAGCTACTCTATTGTAGCAAAAAATCAAAACGGATGTACAAGTGCTCCAAAATCTGTGGTTTTAGGATCGGTTGACCCTTGTGCTGGTGTAACTATCACAGTTACTACAACTTCAATAGCACCAACTACTGGCCAATCAAATGGTTCTATTACAGCAACGGCAACTCCAGCAGGCACTTATACTTACAGTATCAATGGTGTTAACTTCCAGGCAAGCAATGTGTTTAGTGGCTTGGCTGCAGGTACATATACAGTAACTTCAAAAAATGCAAATGGATGTATTGGTTCAACACAAGTTACTTTAGTAGCATCTAACCCATGCATAGGCGTAACCATCAACGTTACCAACACTCCTACGAATCCTACAAATGGTGCAAATGGCTCCATAACTGCATCTTCAACCGGCGGAACTTCTCCTTACATGTATAGTTTAAATGGCGGAGCTTCAAGTAGTAATGCTACATTCACTGCGCTTTCAACAGGAGCATACACTGTAACTGCAACCGATGCGAATGGATGTTCATCAAGTGCAACAGCAGTTTCTTTGGCTTGCCCACCAGTTTCTGCTTCAGGCACACCAACAAGCTCAAGAACCAATTGTGCAAACAATTCAATTGCCTGCGTAGGAGCTAATGGAGTTGCTCCATACACTTACAGTATCAACGGCACCTCATTCCAAACAAGTGCGACAATCACTCCACTTGCCGGCGGAACATATACTATTACAGTAAAAGATTCTAAAGGTTGTTTGGCTACAAGTTCAGTAGCCATAAACGCTCCTGCAACAGTTCATTTTGCAACAGATGTAAAACCAACAATCAACACCTATTGCGGAAGAGCTAATATTAGTTGTCACAATCATAATAATTCATGGACAACATATTCTGATATTGTAGGATCTAGTTCAGGTAGCACTTGGACAAGTAATTTAATGACATTCATTGGTAGAGTAAGAGGCACAAACACATCAACGCTTTGCGTTTATGCAACAGGCCAGCACAATATGCCACCAACAAGTTCATCTGCATGGACTACCTTTATACAAGGTGTATTTACTGATTGGGTAAATCAAGGTTACCCTAACAACTAAAATTCGCCTAACTTTAAATAAAAAAACAATTTTAAAATTCTCAAAACAAAGCAAAATGAATTCGAAAAAATTTCTTTTCTCTATGCTGGCTATTGCTTGTGTTTCAATAGTTGTAAGTAGCTGTTACTATGACAAAGAAGATTTACTTTATGGAAGCAATGTAGACTGCAGTACAATAGATTCTAAATACAGTACAGCTATCAGCCCGTTGATGCAAAGTAAATGTGCCTATTCAGGGTGCCATGATGCAGGTACAGCAGCAGCAGGTGTTGTGCTTGAAAATCACACACAGGTTGCCGCGTCAGCTGGCAGGATAAATCAGCGTTGTATTATTGATAAATCAATGCCTCCAGGCGCACCCCTATCTTCAAACGAAATTTTAGCATTACAATGCTGGATCAATGCTGGCACACCCAATAATTAATGATTATGAAAAAATGGAAAAAAATACTGCTCAGTCTTTTTGTTATAGGATTAGTATCAGCCATTGTTGTTTTTTACGTAATAACAAAAAAACCATTAACTGCAGCCGATTCTAACCCTGTTAAAATATTCTCAGCCACTGAATTATTCAATGCTCTAGACAGTAACTTCCATGCAACAGATTCGATTTTCAACAATAAGAATATTGCTGTAAAGGGAGTAGTAAAGGAAATTGACATTACTAACAATCATATTTTCATTGAAGCTGGAGAAGCAAAACTAATCAATTGCAGTTTCGATAGCACAGAATTCGATAAAATAAAGTCAAGCATCAAACTCGGAGGCATGGTTGATATAAAAGGAATTTATTCAGGAGCTGAAGGCTACAATAATGCTGATGACGGAATGGATTTGATTCCTAGTGATAAAATTGCCCAATTAAAAACCTGTAGTGTCAATCATTAAATATCATTGGTTATTTTGAAATCTTTCAGTTTAACCCATTCAATTGTACGTTCTATTTAAAACTTGAAAAAATATAAAAATGAAAAAAATAATCATTCTCGCATTAGCAGTTATTTCATTCAATAACATCAATGCACAAACGAAACTATTAACAACAAAAACCGGTAAAGCTTGGTTTGACGCCGGAACTGGTATAGAAGACATTACTGGAACGAATAAGTCTGTACTCAGCGCTTTAAATCCTGCGACCGGAGATATGCAGTTCTCCATCCTGATAAAAGGATTCGAATTTTGGAGCCAGTTATTGCAAGAACATTTCAATGAAAATTATATGGAAAGCGACAAGTTTCCTAAATCAACTTTCAAAGGAAAAATAACAAACCTTGATAAAGTGAATTTCGCAAAAGACGGCACATATCCCGTAATTGTGAAAGGTACTTTAGAAATCCATGGTGTTAAAAACGAAGTTGAAACCAAAGGCTCATTAGTTGTAAAAGGTGAATCAGTTGATGCATCTTCAGAATTTACTGTAACCCTGGATGATTATAAAATCGCTATTCCAGGCGTTGTTAAAGATAAATTATCAAAAACAGCCAAAATAAAAATCAATTGTACTTACACGTCATCAAAATAACAAAATGAAAAATAATAAAATCAAAATTGCTGCTTTACTGTTATCAATAATTTGTTTTAAATCCGCTTTTGCACAAGATGATCTGCTTTCTGGATTAGAAGATAAAAATCCAAAACAGTATATAAATAATGCATTTAAATCTAGCCGTGTCATTAATGGCCACTCAATGGAATTTATTGGCAAAGGAGTTCTTGATACAAGAATTCTACACAGATTTGGATTGATCAATTCTGGCATTAATAATTTTTATGGGTTAGACCAAGCCAATATGCGTTTGGGATTTGATTATGGCCTGACTGATAATTTAACTATAGGAATAGGTAGAAGCAATGTTGGAAAAGAATATGATGGATTTATCAAATACAGAGTTGTTCATCAATCTGTCGGTGGTAAGCACCACTCTCCTGTTTCAGTTGTGCTTGTAACAGGCATGACATTGAATAGTACCCCTTGGGCAGACCCAACCAGGACAAATTATTTCAGTAGCAGACTAGCTTATTACAATCAGGTAATTGTGGGCCGAAAATTTACAGAAGCTTTCAGTTGGCAAATTTCTCCTACTCATGTCCACTTAAATATTGTACCAACTCAATTTGATGTTAATGATGTTTTCGCTGTTGGAACAGGAGCCAGATTGAAAATTTCAAAAAGAACTGCATTCGTAGTAGATTATCATTACATACTCAAAAAATTAAGTAAAAACTTATTCTTTGAAAGTGAAGGTGATAACAATAATGGCCCACTTCAAATTGATAATTATGTAAACCCATTATCTATTGGATTTGATATCGAAACGGGTGGCCACGTATTTCAATTACATTTCTCAAACTCTACTGGTATGAATGAAAAAGCCTTTATCACCAATACTTCAAACAAATGGGGTAAAGGTGAAATCAGATTTGGATTTAACTTATCTAGAGTATTTACAGTATCTAAGAAAAAAGAATTACACACTACTAAAAACTAAACTATGGACAGAAAAGAATTCCTATCCGCACTCGGATTTTCAGCTGCTTCTATTGCTTTATCTGCATGCTTAGGTGGGTGCAAAAATGAAAGTCCTTCTGGACCTACAGTTGATTTTACTATTGATATTACACAACCTGCTTATGTTGCTTTAGGCACTGCAGGTGGTTATGTTTATATTAACGGAATAATTCTGGCAAAAACTACATCTGGCTCAATTATCGCTGTGTCTCAGTCATGCACACACGAAGGTGCTACGGTACAATATCAAAGCAATAATAACAGATTTTATTGCCCTCGACATGGTGCAACTTTTAATACGTCAGGAGGTGTAACAGCCGGCCCAGCTTCAACTGCATTAAAACAATATACAGTAACAGTTACCGGAAATATGGTAAGGGTAAATGGATAATTCTTTTGATAATTTTCTTGAAGGCTGTCTCAAAAACGAGGCAGCCTTTTTTTTATTTTCAAAAGACTTCCTTTGTCATCGTTATGTCATTTTTTAAAAGCTTCGTTTTAATGACATTTCCATGATATTTCTCTGACTTCATGGATTGATATTTGCGTCCAATTTATCATGAGGCGCATTATTACATTATTTATTATTTTAACTACTTGCACAACTGCATTTTCGCAAAAGAAAAAAGTTGGTTTTGATAATGATACACTTTCAGAAATTGTTGTTACTTCAACAAGAACTGCAACACAGCTAGGCAATGTAGCCGTTCCAACTAAAATTGTTTCGAAAAAATATATAAAAGAAACTGGCTATTTAAAATTACAAGACATCTTACAAGAACTTACTGGAGTTACAGTTGTAAATAGTAACCTTGCCACTTCACTAAATGGTTATCCAAATCCCTTTGGACAAGGAATACAAATGCTGGGGCTTGACCCTGCATACACAGCTGTTTTAATAGATGGAGAGCCTCTAGTAGGTAGAAATGCCGGCATTTTAAAATTGGGAAGAATCGCAACAGGAAACATCAAACAAATTGAAATTGTAAAAGGACCATCTTCAAGCCTATACGGAAGTGAAGCCCTTGCCGGTGTAATAAATATTATAACTGATTTACCCGCGTCAGAAAAAGTAGACATTCAAGTTCATGCGGAAAACAATAATACTTTTTCTCAAACAGTTTCCTACGCTAATCAAATTCAAAAAACAGGATTACAGTTTTTTGTTAACAGATACACTACAAATGGTTATGACCTTGATCCTATAACTTATGGTAAAACAATTGATCCTTCAAGAGACTGGAACTCCAATTTAAAATTAACTCATCAATTCAGTAAAAAAGCTGAATTGTTATTTTCATTAAGAAAATTCGATTCAAAACAAGATTGCAACTATATGATAAACTGGCAATCTGCACCTGCTATCGTGAAAGGATATACGACAGAAAAAGACAATACAGCATTTGTTCAGTTTAAAATAAGCACATCAGCAAAAACAAATCTTTTTCTCAGGACCTTCTACGATAACTATTCCAATAAATCTTTTGCCAATCTAGTATCAACAGACTTTCGATTTGATGAAACAAGTTTTATACAAACCATAATTAAACCGGAGATTCAAATCGAACATAATTCTGAAAAATCAAAGTTAATTGGAGGTATAGGAACTTACTTTGAAAACATAGACGCATCCAGATATTCAGGGAAACAGAGTTTATTAACCACTTATTCTTTCTTACAAAATGAATGGTTCATGCTTCAACATAAAATTACCCTCATTGCAGGAGCCAGAGCAGACAAAAGAACAGACTATGATTGGAATATAAGTCCAAGAATTGCATTTGCCTACAAGGCCAATAGCAAATGGAAATTCACTGCATCTGCGGGCTATGGCTTCAAAGCTCCTGACTTCAGGCATATGTACCTCAATTTCTATAATAGTCAAATTGGTTATTCATTAATCGGTAATCAAATATTATCATCTGCATTGCAAACCTTACAACAACAAGGAGAACTTGAAGCCGGTGCAAACATTAGTCCTTATTTACAAACAATACCTTTACTTCCTGAAAAATCTTTCGGCACTCATATTGGTGTCAAATACAACCAATCAAACTTCTCCACAGAAATAGGCATTTTTAGAAACGATATCAACAACCTTATTGATGTTTATTTATTACCATTCAAAAAAACAAATTCAAGAAGTATTTACAGTTATCACAATATCAATAGCATATTCACACAAGGAGCAGAGTTAGATTCAAAACTGAAATTATCAAAATCGTTGCAGCTTTCTATTGGTTATCAATATCTCGAAGCCAAAGACAAAAATATAATTCAGCAAATAAAAGATGGAAAGGTTTATAAAAGAGACCCTGTTACTTTTCAAACAACAACCGTTTCTAAATCTGATTATTTTGGATTGAGCAATCGTTCAAAAAATAGTTTTAATTGCAAACTATTGTGGGAAAACAAAAATACCAATGTTTTCTTAAGAGCTATTTACAGAGGCAAATACGGATATAGTGATGTAAATGGAAATAACATTATCGATGACAACAGAGAGATGGTAAATGGTTTCTGGAATTTAAAATTTGCTGCGGAAAAAATGATCAAAAAGAATTTAGGAATTCAAATAGGAATCGATAATATCTTGAATTACATCAACCCAATTCAGATGCCTGACATTTCAGGAAGAATATATTTTATCAATATCAATTACTCATTTAATCATCTATTTAATAAACACTAAAAAATCAATTATGAAAAAAGTTTTGTTTTTATGTGCAGTTGCTGCCGTAACATTTTCTGCTTGTCAAAAAGAAACACCTGCTGTAGTTCCAACAATTGTAACCGGAACCAAAACCATCAGTGTAGCATTTGATCCAATGGGCACCGACAATTTCACACTATTCAAATTCAGTGATTCAAGTGTAGTAGCCAATACAGATTCTGCTAGCGCCAACTGGGATTTCGGAATCAGATTTACCAATTTCATCGTAAACAGTCATGCAGGCGGACCAGGCAATGCAGGGGCGATATTGCAAGATGGAACATTTGATGCGACTACATCAGCACCAACAACTGGATATGCTTATGACACAACAGCTTCAGCAAGAGCTATAAAAGACGGCAGTTGGTATGACTACAATCCAACTACACATGCATTTACTCCAAAAGCAGGAAAAGTATTTATTTTTAAAACTGCTGATGGTTCTCATTATGCGAAGATGGAATTGTTATCTGTTACTTATGGCGGATTGGTTGGCAACCCTCCTGCACCAACTATTCTATATTATACTTTCCGTTATACTTATCAAAGCAATGGTTCTACTACCTTCTAATTTGATAAAATAATCCAAAACAATAAAGCCGTAAATAAAAGTTTACGGCTTTATTATTTGTCATAAATCAACATCAGGAATATCAGGAACTTTCATTTTCTTTAACTTGTTGCGATATATTTTTTCAACCTTTTTATTCTTTTTAACTCCGGAGCTAGATACTACTCCACTCAAACCAATTTTAAGCCAATAGTTTGCAAATCCACGCTCTTTATCCCTTTCAGCATAAACTATTCCTATCCCTTTTTTATTATTTCTTTTAAGCAGGAAGTCGTTGGCAACAAAATTGATCAATCTTGATTTTAAATTTTTTACAGAATCGCTTCCATTGTTCAAATACTGAATTTTCAAATCATTGTAATACATTTTCATTTTTCCATGCGACATATGTTCTCTCCCAATCGCATTTACCCTTAATGTATCCAAAGAACCTGAAATAATTCTTGCCGAAATCAATGGTTCTAAAATCGGATTCAAAATTTTAAAATCAAAAGGCCTAAAACGCAAACCATAAGTAAACGTGTGTAAAGAATCAGTAAATGATTCAGCCAATCTAAATCGAATTTTAGCACTGTCCATGAAATTACCGGTTACGTATAAACGAAGACTATCTGTTTCGATGTGATTGTGGTTTTTTAAATTATTAACCAACGCATCTAAATGAGAAAATTTAACCACTCCGGATTTATTCGTCTTTTCATTCAATTCTTCATATACTACAGCACCATCATTTACGTGTAAAGAATCTATATCAAATTTGAAATTTACTTTTTTCAACAAAGCGCTTGGTAAAGGCTTGTATATCCCCTTCTTAAATGGCTTTCTTTTGTCTTTAAAAATATATAAATCAGGATGAGAAACGCTTACATCGGCAGCCATAAACACAGAATCCTTGAATAACTTAAGTAGATTAAAATTATTCACCTTGATAACACCAGTACTAAACACAGGATAGTCTTTTTGATAATCATTCATTTTTACGAAATCAAACTTCTCTGCTAATGGTCTAAAACCAAAACTGTCAATTTTAAGATCTCTAGTTTTATTTTTGAAATTCAAATTCTGAATATGAAAACGACTTTGATTGTTTGAAATATCAACAGATGAGTGAATAGAAAAATCGGGGCTTGATGATAACAATTCATACGGAGCAAATCCATTACTATTGTTGATTTGAATTGAAGATAGTGATGTATTTTTTATAATTATTGTCTGTGATTGCAAACTATCTTTTGAAGTCTTTAATGACAAACTATTGGAAGATAAAGTGTCAATTAAAAAACTCCATTTCGATTTATTTGGTTTGTTACCTAATGTAAAATTGATGTTACTTAATGATAATTTCATAATATCATCGGCTGTAACTGACAACGAAATTTTCGGCGTCGAAAACTTCATATCAGTAAGTTCTATTTTGCCATTGTTAACTTGAATAATATCGTCTTTAAGATAAATATCATTCAATTGTATCAAGGATTTTATTTTATTCAAATACGGCTGAAATTTCTCATCAAATGCTACAGCATGAATTTCAGGATTATTAACAACAATACTATTAATTTTAATTTCAGGAATCTTAGGATGTACTGAATTCTCCACTCTATCTTCATAAGCTTCATTACTCGAAAAAGTAATAGATGGTTCTTGCAAGACAATATCATTTAAAAGAAACTGCTTTTTTATCAATTCATTTATATCTGTTACAAAGCCAACAATTTGGATATTTACAGCAACTCTGTTTTTTCCA
>CANGEZ010000032.1 GCA_947452875.1 Chitinophagaceae bacterium | reverse complement strand
TGTATTCAACAGATACGGAAGTAAAGTATTTGAAAGTAGAGATTACAGAAACAATTGGGATGGAACTTACAATGGTAAGCCTTGTCCTGATGGTACTTACTATGGTGTGATTGAATTCAAATTGATCTCAGGTAAGAAATTCACCAAGAAGACAGATATCACGATTATCAGATAATCATTCAAATAATCAAAATCAAGCCCTTCATTTTTGAAGGGCTTTTTTTATATTACAATATGAACGTAGAAGAAATAAGAGACTTTGCACTATCGCTTAAAGACAGTATTGAAACCTTTCCTTTTGGAGAAGATACCATTGTATTCAAGACCAACAACAAGATGTTTTTGCTATTGCCACTGGATGAAATTGACCAATTGAAAATTAATGTAAAATGCAATCCTGAATTGGCAGTGTCATTAAGAGAAGAATATCCAGATACCATTCTTCCGGGTTATCACATGAATAAGAAACATTGGAATACAATTGTGATCGATGGAAGATTGTCTTGGAGTCGGATTAAGGAAATGATTGAGGATTCGTATGGGTTGGTGAGAGGCAAAAGAATGTAAAATGTAAAATATCCAATGTAAAATAGCCTGCCCAGACAACTCGGGGTAAAAGTAAATTTGTGAAATGAAATTATCATTTTTTAATAATTAATAAGCAAGTCAAAATAAGAAATAAGAAAGTATGATCATCTCATCTCAGCGTGACCTCCTTAACTCCTTTTCTCTGCGGTTTAAAATTCTCAGCAATGTCTCCTTAAGGGACGTTGCGTTTATTAATTAAAAATTGAAAAGTCAAAATTTAGAAAAATGCAGAGAAATGAAATTCTCGTTTTTTACTTTTTACTTTTGAATTTAAAATTTATTTCCTCAAAAGCATTTCCATCACTTTTTCCGCCCTTCTCATTTGTGTTTCTTCTTTTTTAGCTTCGGTGATATAATTGATGTATTCTTTCTGGTGAGAAGGCGACATTTTTAAAAAACAAGCTTCTGCTTTTTTGTTTTCTTCAAGTAAATTTTTGAGGATTTTTGGAATGGCAACTGAGATTATTTTCTCTTGGGATTTTTTTCCGATTAATGAAACGGAATCTTTGATATAGGCTTTTATTTTTGAATCAGAAGGAAGGTCTTGCAATGTCTTTATTTTTCCAAAATGTCCCATGGATTCTTCTGTCTTTGCTTTTTCTAAAAGCATTTTATCTTTCATCAAAGCGGCTTTAGGAAAACTAAACGCACAATGTTTTGAAAAGGCAGCCATACTGCAAATCACTTCTTTTTTGTAAATAAAATGAGGGAATCCCCATTTGATTTTTTCTTCAATATCGGGAATGGTGCGATGAACTAATTGACGGAAATGCAATAAAATTTCTTGACTGAATTCAGGAGCAGAATGGATGTAGTTGTCGATTGGATTCACGAGCGCTTAATTTTGTTCAAAAGGTTTAAAAGGTTCAAGATGTTTAATAGGTTGGTTATGCTTGCAACCTTTTTAACCTATTGAACCTTTTGAACATTGAACCTTGGCTTTTACTTAAAACTACCACTCACCACCAACTCCTTACTCCCCGCCGTATATACATAAAATCCTTCTCCAGATTTGGCGCCGAGTTTTCCAGCCATAACCATATTCGTTAGTAAAGGACAAGGAGCGTATTTAGGGTTACCAAAACCATCATGCAATACTTTTAATATGCTCAAGCAAACATCCAATCCAATGAAGTCGGCTAATTGTAAAGGTCCCATGGGATGCGCCATACCGAGTTTCATCACAGTGTCAATTTCTTCAACACCGGCAACTCCTTCAAACAAACTATAAATCGCTTCATTGATCATCGGCATCAAAATACGATTGGCAATAAAACCCGGATAATCGTTCACTGTACAAGGCACTTTCCCTAATTGCTTGCTCAATTCAGTGATAATAACATTCACTTCTTTTGAAGTCGCATAACCATTGATAATTTCCACCAACTTCATTACAGGAACAGGATTCATGAAGTGCATACCTATAACCAACTCAGGGCGTTTGGTTACGGCAGCAATTTTGGTAATGGAAATGGAAGAAGTATTAGAAGCTAAAATGCAACCCGTAGGAGCAGCAGCATCTAACTGTTTGAAAATTTCTAGTTTTAAATTTACATTTTCTGTAGCTGCCTCAACCACTAAATTGGCATTGGCAACACCATCAGCAATTGAAGTGTTGGTGGTGATATTATTTAGCGTAGTTGCTTTTTGTTCTTCAGTTAAAACACCTTTCGAAACTTGTCTGTCGAGGTTTTTTGAAATAGTACCAATGGCTTTTTCTAATTGGGTTGCATTTACATCAACCAATGTTACCTTAAACCCGGTTTGCGCAAACACGTGTGCAATACCGTTACCCATAGTTCCTGCGCCGATGACGCTGACGTTTTTTATGTCCATTTCATTTGTTTAAAAGGTTCAAGATGTTCAAAAGGTTCAATAGGTTTCAAACCGAAGAAGCTTTTGTCTACGAAAAACAACAAACACCAAACGAGCGCAGCGACCAAACGCCAAACACGCGTAGCCATTTTATTTAAAGGCATTAAATCCAGTCACATCCATTCCTGTTATTAACAAGTGAATATCATGCGTTCCTTCGTAAGTAATCACACTTTCCAAATTCATCATGTGACGCATAACAGGATATTCTCCTGTAATGCCCATGCCACCGAGCATTTGACGGGCATCTCTGCATATGTTGGTAGCAATTTCGCAGGCATTTCTTTTGGCCATACTTACTTGAGCGGGCGTTACTTTTCCTTCATTCATCAACACACCCAAGCGCCAGTTTAATAATTGTGCTTTGGTGATTTCTGTAACCATTTCAGCCAATTTCTTTTGTTGCAATTGGAAACCACCGATTGGCTTTCCGAATTGAACTCTTTCTTTGCTGTATTCAAGTGCGGTATGATAACAATCCATGGCAGCGCCGATAGCACCCCAGGCAATACCATATCTTGCTTTAGTCAAACAGCTTAAAGGACCTTTCAATCCTTTAACATTAGGTAAAATATTTTCTTTAGGAACTTTTACATTATCAAAAACCAATTCACCGGTGGCGCTCGCACGCAAACTCCATTTGCCATGAGTAGTTGGCGTTGTAAATCCTTCCATACCTCTTTCAACAATGATACCTTGAATTTCTCCTGCATCATTTTTTGCCCATACAACAGCCACTTGAGAGAAAGGCGCATTGCTGATCCACATTTTAGCACCATTTAAAATCACATGATCACCATCACCAGCGTCTTTAAAGTTTGTCAACATACCTGCAGGATCTGAACCATGGTTAGGTTCAGTTAATCCAAAACATCCCAGCCATTCGCCGCTTGCCAATTTTGGTAAATATTTATTTCGTTGTGCTTCGCTACCATATTGATAAATCGGGAACATCACCAAACTACCTTGCACAGAAGCAGTTGAACGAACACCACTATCTCCGCGTTCTAATTCTTGCATCATCAATCCATAAGAAATATAATCCAAACCACCGCCACCATATTGTTCAGGAACTGTTGGTCCGAAACAACCCAAATCACCCAATTGCTTTACAATCTGCTGAGGAAATTCAGCACGTTGTGCATAATCTTCGATGATAGGAGAGATGTCTTTCTTTACATAATTGCGAACAGCTTCACGAATCAACTTATGTTCTTCAGTCAGCAATTCATCTACGTTGAAATAATCCGGAGATACGAAATTGTCGGTTTTGGTTGCCATGGTATAAATTAAAAATTTAAAAGTAAAAATTGAAAATTCAAAAGTAAAAATTGAAAACCCACATATTAAATGCAGTCTTTTTTTTAAATTTTTAATTTTGACTTTTGAATTTTCCCCCCGCAAATATACACGCCATTTCTCGCTATTAACAGCTTTTTGAGTACATTTATTAGGATTTACATGATGTTCAATATATCTTTAAAATAAACTAATTTTATTCAACAAGTCAAAGGGAAAATCAAAACTTATGCAAAGGATTCTGATACTATACGTTTTTTTGTTTTCATTAAACAGTTGTAAAAAAACACCCGTTACTCCCGAACCAAATCCCACTCCTGAATCTTATTATTTTCCTCCATTGACTGGAGATACTTGGGAAACCAAATCAGCATCCACTTTACAATGGGATACCACAAAATTGAACGCAGCTTTTGATTATGCCGGAACAAAAAATACTTATGGTTTAATTGTTTTACAAAATGGCCGTATTGTAAAAGAACAATACTGGAATAACTGGACAAAAGACACAAAATATTATATTGCCTCTGCCGGTAAATCAGTTGTGGCTTTTTTAATGGGTATAGCCCAACAAGCTGGTTTGTTGAATATCAACGACAAGACTTCACAATATCTCGGTAACGGTTGGACGAGCCTTCCTTTGGCAAAAGAAAATTTAATCACATTACAGAACAATCTTACGATGACAACTGGACTTGATGATGGAGTTGCAGATCCTGATTGTGAAGATCCGGCTTGTCTTACTTATGTTGCAGATGCTGGTAGTAGATGGGCTTATCACAATGCTCCGTATCGTCTACTACAAACCGTTATTGCCAATGCAAGTGGACAAACATTCGATCAATTTTGTGCTACTGAGTTGTATGATAAAATCGGCATGTCAAGATCTTTCTGGTATAACAAAACCATGTGGTGTACCACACGCGAAGCGGCCAGATTTGGATCTTTGATTTTAAACAAAGGCAAATGGGATAACAACATATTGCTTGCTGATTCATCTTATTTTCAATCAATGGTCAATACTTCACAATCATTGAATAAGTCTTATGGATATCTCTGGTGGTTGAATGGAAAATCTTCATTCATGGTACCCACTTCGCAATTCGTATTTAACGGCTTTATGGCACCTGACGCACCTGCTGATATGATTATGGCTTTAGGAAAAGACGACAAGAAAATTTATGTGATTCCTTCTCTACATATTGTAGCGGTTAGGTTAGGAGATGCCGCAGGAAATGTAACATTAGGCCCGTCTAGTTTTGATAATGAATTTTGGTTGAGGATGAAAGAGGCGATTGGGTATTGATGGGCTGGAAGTTACTTCTCAGCAATGTCTCCTGCAAGGGACGTTGCGTTATAGGACAGATTTTGTTTAAAAGGTTTAATACCTGCCTGCCGGCAGGAGTTCAATAGGTTCAAAAGGTTGCTTCAGAATAAAAACTAACATTTTGAACATGTTAAACCTCTGAAACCTATTGAACAAACTTCCCCCTTCGGGGGATCGAGGGGGCGCTACCCCTTCTTCATCTTACTATACCATTCTGCTGTAATGCCCATAAACTCTGCAATATATTTGGCAGGAACATTCTTAATCACTGGGTTACATTTCTCAATTAGATATTCATAAATATCTTTTTTTGAAGAACTAATCAGAACCACTTTTAATTCAGATTCATTCCTTAGAACTTCAGACAACATTTGAGTATAGAAAATCAAAATATCATGATTTTCAAATAAGAGTTTATCTAATTCCGGTTTGTGAAATGTTAATAAAGTTGAATTTTTTATAGCAATCAATTCTGTTTTGGTTTTAGTTCCAGTGAAAAAACTGTCCATGCATCCCATAAAAGGAAAGTAGTCACTAGTAAAAAAATTCGTAGCTGATTTTTTTTGGGAATCAAAATAATAACTTCTTGCCACAAATCCACCTTCAACTATAAAATAAACGTGTTGACTAATTTCTCCGTTCTCTACGAGCTTCGTCCTATTTTTTACTGACACTACTTTTGCAATCTCCAATAATTTATTGATGGAATTAGGGCTTAAGTTATAACTCGAAAAAACGGCAGCTATTTTTTTTTCCTTAGAGGTTTTGGGCTTCATGAGCTTGTGAAAGTAACTAATTAATTAAATCAATAACCAATAAATCAAAAACTTGAACTAGTTCAAGTTTTTGAGAGCTTATTAACATTTTGTTTTCAATTTCTTCCTTTTCCTTTTTTGCAAAATTACTTTCGTGTCCAAAAAGTTGAGAAACATTTCAATTTCAAAAATTACATTTATGAATAGCACTGTTCTAGTTCCGACAAATTTTAAAAAGACATTTTCGGTTTTTCGGGTGATGGTATCGTTGATTTTGGTATTTATCTCAGCTTCTTTCAGTCAGGCTCAGGTAACACCAAGTGTTATTATTTCATCAAGTGCTACCAATAATTCGCTTTGTAGAGGAACAGCCATAACTTTTACAGCAACACCAACAAATGGAGGCGCCACACCCACTTATCAATGGAAAAAGAACGGTGTTAATTCGGGTACTGGTGCTACATTGACATTAAATAACATTGCTAATAATGATGCCATTACAGTTGTGATGACTACTAGTTTAAGTGCAGGCTCAGTTACCAGCACCACGGCTACTTCAAATTCCATTACAACAACAGTGAATAATTTGCCTTCTGTTTTATCAACAACTCCAGCAACCATCACATCATGTTTTTCAACAGGGTCGGCCACTATAAATGCGACGCCAACTACAGGGTCAGTGATAGATTGGTATGCAAGTACAACAGCAACCACTCCATTATTGTCATCATCCAATTCATATACCACTCCTAATATTTCAGCCACTACAACTTATTATGCAGTAGCAAGAGATACGGTAACAGGGTGTCAATCTAACGGAGTTACGGCTCAGTCCATGGCATTAAATTTCGGTTCAGGTATTGCTTATGTACAAACAACTAAACCTGTAACTGGAAGTTTTACCATTGAATTTTGGATGATTGCAAATTATAGTTCTGGTGCAGGAAATTCAAATTGGAGAAGTGGAGAAGGTCTAGTAGATGCGTCGACATCTGCAAGTAACAATGATTTTGGTGTTACCATGTTTAATAGTTATGTGAAATTCGGGTTGGGTAATCCTGATGTTAGTATTACAACAACTTCTTTAATGAATGGCACAGGATGGAAACATGTTGCGGCTACCTGGGATTCTACCACAGGGGCGATGAAGCTTTATGTAAATGGTGTGCTTGAGGCAAGTGCAACAGGAGGAACAGCCTCTAGAAATGGACAGACCGCTATGCGTTTGGGTACTTCGTTAAGTGCTCCAGCCAACTGGGCATACGGAAATTATAGTGGAACACTTGATGAAGTTAGAATTTGGAGCAAAGTAAAAACCCAGGCAGAAATTTTGGCTAATATGAACATGAATGCAAATGGTAGAGAAGCCAATTTAGCTGCATATTATAATTTTAATCAGGGTATTCAATATGGCAATAATACGGGTGTTACAACTTTATATGATATTTCACCCAATCGTTATAATGGTACGCTGAATAATTTTACGCTTCTAAATGCAGGCTCTCAAATGAATTATGTTGGTGGTTATGGTTTGAATGCCGCACAATATCCGGTGACTGTAACAAAAGTTGCAACACCAACTGTTGCCTCTTCAACATCTGGTGCCATTGTATGTGGTGGTGGAACAACAACTGTTTCTGCTACTGCAAGTGCTGGTGCAAAAATTGATTGGTATGCCGATGCAAGTGGAGGAACGGCTTTAGCTACAGGTATCGGTACATATACTACACCAACACTATCTGCCACTACTACATATTATGCAGAAGCAAGAGATACGGCTATAGGTTGTGTTTCAGCATCAAGAACTGCAGTAACGGCTACGGTTAACGGTACTCCAACTGCAGGTATTACCAACAACACGGGTTCTACAATATTGACATGTTCATCAACTGCAATTAGTGTAACAGCAACAGGAGGTTCAAGTTATTCATGGAGTAACAGTTTAGGATCTTCTGCAAATGCGAGTATCACAGCAGCGGGTACATATACCGTTACAGTAACAGGATCGAATGGTTGTACAGCAACATCAAGCATCACGGTAACAAGTGATGTTATTGCACCAACAGCAGGTATCACCAACAATACAGGGTCAACAGTCATAACTTGTGCTACAAATGCTATCAATGTAACAGCAACAGGAGGCGCATCTTACTCTTGGAGCAATAGTTTAGGTTCATCTGCAAACGCGAGCATCACTGCAGCGGGTACATACACCGTTACGGTAACAGGGTCGAATGGTTGTACCGCAACATCAAGCATCACTACTACACAAAACAATACCGCACCAGCTGCTGGTATTACAAACAATACTGGCGCTACAATATTGACATGTACAAGAACTTCAATCAATGTAACGGCAACGGGTGTGGGATCATCTTACTCATGGAACAATAGCTTAGGATCATCAGCATCTGCAAGCATTACTTCACCAGGAACTTACACAGTTACGGTTACAGGAGCTAATGCTTGTACAACAACTTCAAGCATTACGGTAACACAAGATATCACAGCGCCAACAGCAGGCATTACGAATAATACTGGTTCTACAATATTAAATTGTACTACAACTGCAATTAGTGTAACTGCTACTGGTGGATCATCTTACTCATGGAACAATAGCCTTGGTTCATCTGCATCTGCGAGCATTACTTCACCAGGAACGTATACGGTTACTGTTACAGGCGCTAATGGATGTACATCAACATCAAGTATTACTATAACAAGAGATGTTACAGTACCAACAGCAGGTATTATCAATAACACTGGTTCTACTATCTTAACATGTACAAGAACTTCAATCAGTGTAACGGCAACGGGTGTGGGATCTTACTCATGGAGCAATAGCCTTGGCTCATCCGCAGCAGCAAGTATTACCTCGCCGGGAACATTTACTGTTACAGTAACAGGTGCTAACGGATGTACATCAACTGCGAGCATTACCGCAACTCAGAATATTACAATTCCATCTGCACCTGTGGTTACCAATGGATCAAGATGTGGTAATGGTACGGTTACATTAAGTGCTACATCAGGCACAGGAACAGTGGTTGATTGGTATGCATCTGCAATGTCTTCTTCACCTTTCTTAACTGCTTCAAACACGTATACTACTACTTCTTTATCCTCATCTACTAATTATTATTTAATCTCAAGAGATACAGTAACGGGTTGTACTTCAGCAAAGCCTAGAGTAACTAAGGCGTTGAATTTTGATGGAATAAATGATATTGTTAATGCCGGCAATGGTACTTCATTACAAATTAATCGTGGTACAATTGAGGCATGGATTAAAACAGGCAATGCTGGTTCACAATACCGTGCTATAGTTTGTAAACCTTATGCTTTTGGTCTATTCTTGAGTAACAATGTTTTGGTAGCTTATGATTGGTTAAACTATAGAGAAATATCTACTGGTATTAATCTAGCAGATAATAGTTGGCATCATGTTGCATTAAGTTTTGATGCTCGTCCAAATGTCAACACAGCAAAAATATATATAGATAGCATTTTAAGAGCGCAAGCTTATTTTGACATTTCAAATCAAAATGATTCGATGTATATAGGAGAGAATCCATCGGGTGTAGTACAACAATTTACAGGTAATATTGATGATGTGAGGGTATGGAATGTAGCACGTACTCAGTCGGAAATTGGGGCAATCATGAATTCAGAGTTGTCGGGAAGAGAATCTGGATTGGTGGCTTATTACAACTTTAATCAGGGAGTCGCAGGCGGAACAAATACAAATATTACCTCATTAACAGATCTAACAAGCAATTCAAATAATGCATCAATTAATAATTTTACTTTAACTGGTAATGCATCAAATTTTGTTGATGGGCCTACATTGACCCCGGTAACAGTGGTAACAGCTAATGTGCAACCATTACCAACGGTAACATCATCATCAAATGTTTCAATAATTTGTACATCAGGCACAACCAATCTTAATGCTACTGCAAGTGCCGGCGCAAAAATTGATTGGTATGCAGATGCAAGCGGTGGAACGACTTTGGCTACAGGCACTAGCAACTTCACTACACCAACACTTTCTGCTACTACTACATATTATGCAGAAGCAAGAGATACACTTACGGGTTGTGTTTCATCATCGAGAACAGCGGTAACAGCAACGATTATTGGTGCAGCACCAACAGCCGGTATCACCAACAATACAGGATCAACTGTGTTAACATGTACAACAACATCCATCAGTGTAACAGCAACAGGAGGTTCAAGTTACTCATGGAGCAACAGCTTGGGATCTTCTGCAAATGCGAGCATCACTGCAACGGGTACATACACCGTTATGGTAACAGGAGCGAATGGTTGTCAAGCAACTTCAAGTATTATCGTAACAAGTGATGTTACTGCACCAACTGCAGGTATCACCAACAATACAGGGTCAACAGTTTTAACTTGTGCTACAACTGCTATCAGTGTAACGGCAACAGGTGGAGCAACTTACTCATGGAGCAATAGCTTAGGATCTTCTGCAAATGCGAGCATCACTGCACCAGGTACTTACACCGTTACGGTAACAGGAGCGAATGGTTGTACAGCAACATCAAGTATTACGGTTACTAGAGATGTTACAACTCCAACAGCAGGTATCACCAATAACACTGGTTCTACAATTTTAAATTGTACAACAACAGCTATTAGTGTAACGGCAACGGGTGGTGTTTCATATTCATGGAACAATAGCTTAGGTTCATCTGACATAGCGAGTATTACTTTGCAAGGTACCTACACGGTAACAGTAACAGGAGCAAACGGATGTACATCAACGTCAAGCATAACAGTTACGCAGGATATCACAACACCAACAGCGGGTATTACAAATAATACGGGTTCAACTTTGTTGACATGCTCAAGAACAGCAATCAGTATTACAGCAACAGGAGGTTCAAGTTATTCATGGAGTAATAGTATAGGAACTTCTGCAAATGCAATCATCAATACACCAGGTACATATACTGTAACTGCATCAGCATCTAATGGCTGTTCATCAACAGCAAATATTTCAATTACACAGAATATCTCAACTTCAGCAATTGATACTACAGCCTTTGCTTGTAATAACTTTACTTGGTATGGAACTACTTATACCAGTTCGGCTACTCCAACAAAAACATTCAGGAAAGTAAATGGTTGTGATTCTATAATTACTTTACATTTAACAGTGGGACATTCAAACACAGGTGATACCACAGCTGTTGTTTGTAACAGCTTTACTTGGTATGGCACAACTTACACAAGCTCAGCCAATCCAACACGTGCATTCACCAATGCAAGTGGTTGTGATTCTGTAGTGACCTTGCATTTAACCATCACTTCAGTAGCTAATTTGAATGCCACAACCGTAATAGGTACAAAGAATGTTTGTGCTTACATTGGAACAAATACTCCAGTTACGTACACTGCAAGTTGTATTGGTGCTACTTCATATGCATGGACTTTACCTCCAAATACAATGTTGGTAAGCGGTCAGGGTACAGCAAATATTTCAGTTAAATTCCTTCCTGGTTTTGCTGCTAACGCAAACAAACAATTCAGAGTAGTGGCATCCTCTCCATGCGGGGCAAGTCCAATAAAAGTCTTTTATACTTTGGCACAAACTCCTGTTACACCAGCAACTATCATAGCATCAACTGCTAATGTTTGTCCAAGCCTTGGAACTAATGTTCCAATTATTTTCACGATACCGAGAGTTGCAGAAGCGGGTAATAGTTCCATCATGGCGTCATCTTATTTATGGACAGCTCAAAGCGGAACAACTACCATTACCCATCTTAGTAATGTAAGCGAATACGATACATCTATTGCTGTGACATTTGCTAATAATTTCACTTCTAGCAACATTACTGTTCAGGCTATCAATCAATGTGGATTAAGCCCTGCTAGAAGCTATTTTGTTTCTCGTAACAATCCATCAACACCAAGTTTAATTAGCGGACCTACTAATGCTTGTGAATACTCAGGAGCAACTGGATTAAATGCCATTTATAGTGTAACAGCTTCATCTAACGTCGACAGCTACACATGGACGTTACCAGCAGGTGTTACTAACGTTGCTGGTCAGGGTACAAACACAATTACTTTTAGATATCCTACAGGCTTTGCCGGAGGATCAATATCAGTAATTGCAACTAACGGTTGTGGAACAAGTAATTCAAGAACAATGGTCATATCAAGATTAGTTTCTGCTACTCCGGGAAATATAGATGTGATCAATCCAACAGGTTGTCCAAATAGATTGTTTACTTATTCTATTTCCTCATTGCCTGGAAACGCTACTGCAACAGAGTGGACAGTTCCAACAGGAGGTACAATTGTAAGTGGACAAGGAACAATAAGTATCACGGTATCTTACATTTCAGGAGTTGTAGATGGTTTGGTTTCTGTAAGAGGTATCAATAACTGCGGTTCGAGTAGTTATAAAACTTCTATAGTGAAATTAGCGCCATGTCCTGCAGGTCCAACAGCCCCTATGACTAAAGGTTTGCCAATAGTTGTAAGTGATCCAATGGAAGTAAAAGTATTTCCCAATCCAACTATAAACAACTTTAGCTTGCAAGTGATCACAGCAGATCAGCAAGAAGTGATGGTAAGAATCTTGGATGTTCAGGGTAGATTCATCAAGTCGGTTAAGGTTGATCCTTATCAGACAATAAGTATCGGTTCTGAATTGAAATCTGGTTCTTATATGCTGGAAGTGAGACAAGGGAATAGTGTGAAGACAACGAGAGTGGTGAAATATTAAGCCCCCTCAGTCCCCCGAAGGGGGAAGTTGTCAATCTGGACATGAAAAAGCTTTCGTGGTTCTTTGTGTCTTAGCGCCTTTGTGGCAAGAGAAATAAATAATAAGAAAGTAAAAATAAGGAATAAGGAAGTGGCAGTTAGCTTCGTGGAATTGCATGTTAATTTAAATAACCTCTGCGTAAACTCCACATACTCACTTCTCCGCGGTAAAACAATTCGTGCAAGGGTAAAATGTAAAATGTAAAATATAGAATATAAAATGTAAAAGTGGTATTTAGGATTTGAAAAATCATTGTCTCGTGAATAATAATCTCTGCGTAAACTCTATATACTCCATTCTCCGCGGTTAAACAATTCGTGAATT